>JBIKTP010000245.1:0-4790 GCA_044348035.1 Burkholderiaceae bacterium | reverse complement strand
GTACTGCAGCTCGGCGATCAGGGCGAGCTCATGCTCCACCTGTAGCTGCACATTGGCCGGGATGCCCTGCGGGTAGCGCTGGCTCATGCCCTCGTAGGTGAAGCGGCGCAGGGTCTGCGAGGGCGTCAGGCCTGGAAGTACCGTCTCCACCGGGTACTGGTAACGCAGCTCGTCCAGGCTGAATGTGCAACGGGATGCGACGGTCAGCGTGGCCTGCAGCAGCTCGGGGGAATAGATGCCGGCCACACGCAGGCGCGCGCGCAGGTGCGCCTCGGCATTGGGCTGCAGTTCGAAGCCGCAGTCCATCACGGGTTTGCCCAGGCGCACGGCGGTCAGCACGTCCTGCAGCGGCTTGCGCGAGCGCACATGCATGTGCACGTTGCCGGCGGCCACCAGCGGCACGCCGGTGTGGGCGCCGGCGGATTCGAGCTTGTGCTGCCACAGGTCGTCGTCCAGGCCGTGCAGCAGCTCCAGCGCCAGCCACAGGCGCCCGCCGAACCATTGCCGCGCGCGCAGGCAGGCCGCGCACAGGGCCTCGAAGGTGATGGCGCGCGTGGGTGCCAGCAGCACCTCGCAGTGCTGGAGCGACGCCCAGTCGCTGCCCGACCAGGACACCTCGTACGTGCCCTTGGCCGCCTTGCGCCGAGCGGTGGTGATGAACTCGCACAGGTTGCCCCAGCCCTGCAGGTTGTGGGGCAGGACCACCAGGCGTACCGGGGCGGCCGGTATGATGGATTCAGCCGCCCTGCCCGCTGGCACCTGCTGCGGCGGCGCGTCGGCATCCGGGGGCAGCAGGAATTCGGCGCCGGGCAGCAACTGGATGCCAGATTCCTGCGCCTGCGTATGCGCCCGCACCACGCCGGACACCGAACACTCGTCGGTGATGGCCAGCGCGCTGTAGCCCAGCGCGGCCGCGCGCTGCACCAGTTCCTCGGGCAGCGAAGCGCCGCGCTGGAAGCTGAAGGCGGAGAGGCAATGCAGCTCCGCGTAGGCGGGAAGCGGGGTCCACATGGGATCGGCAAGGCATACATACTGGTTGAAAACACAGTATAGTAGGGTCGCCCTGATCAGCCCAACTTTCTTTCAGGCACGGGTGATCTCTGCAGACACACTGGCCTCAACCCTAGGCTGGGGAGGAATAGAATGCCGTGCTTACGGGTGTAATTACTTTATGGGAGGCCTGTCATGAATGAGCTCAAGCAGCAGGAACACTATGAAGGCACGGTCGTCCAAGTGGGCAATTCCCGGGGAGTCCGGTTGCCTGCTGGCTTCTTCAGTGCGCATCCCGAGTTCAGTGACAAGGTCAAGCTCACCGTCGTGGCCGATGGCGCGGTCCTGATGTCGGCCAAGACCCGAACGCGGCGCAAGGCCCAGGACAACGAAACCGACCCGGTGCTGGCGAGCTTCCTTCAGTTCCTGGAGCAGCAAATGACCGAGAACCCGCAAGACATCGTTGCGGCCGACGCGGAACAGTTACAACGTATTGGCAAGCTGATCAAGGGTGTGAGCGCAGCGCCGGGCCGCCCCAAGCAAGCTCGCACCGCAGTGCGCAGCACGTAGGTTGCCTGATGAGCGCCGATGGGCACCCGCCATGATGGCAAATGGCTGGCGTCTCTACTACTTCAGGCTGTTCAAAGCCGCGCTCGACGAACTGGAAACGGAGGTGACAGAGCTCGCCCGAAAGGACCCCGAGGGCTACAAGACACACCCAAGGACCAAGCTCCTGGCCTCGGTCTACCATGCGGTCACCGCGCTTGTGCCTGCGAACCCCGACGCACCAGAATTTCGGCTTGGCAAGACGCTCGGTTCCGACAACACGAACTGGCGCAGGGTCAAAGCCGGAATGCCGGACCGGTACCGGCTGTTTTTCCGATTTGTGTCGACTCCGATGAAGATGGTCGTCTACGTGTGGTTCAACGACGAAGACACGCTGCGCAAGGCCGGCTCAAGGACTGACGTGTATGAGGCGTTCAAGCGAATGCTCGCACGCGGCACTGTACCGAGCGACATCCGTGCATTGTTGACAGGCGCGACTGAAGCGGGTTGATGCACGGGCGTACATCGCACGCCGCTGAGAGCCGTCAACCCGCACAACTTCTGCCATGCCTGTCCCTGCCCCCGTCCGCCAGAGCGGGCGCACGGCGATAGAACTCAATTCCGTTCGTCTGGACTCAGCACAAAACAAGAAGTAAAGTAAGAAAGTAAGAATGGCATTACAAAAGGAATAGCATGATTGCGATTGCCAAAGTCACCGCCAAGGGCCAAACCACCATCCCGCAGGATGTCCGCACTGCGATGAAGGTCACGCCCGGCGACCTCATTGCCTGGGAAGTCGGCCCGGACGGCAAGGCCACCGTGCGTAGGGTCCTGCCCATCGACCTGGAGTACCTGCACGCAGTCGAAGGCACCCTGGGCGAATGGTCCAGTGCCGCCGATGAAGAGGCCTACCGTGACCTTTGATCGGTTTACCGTCGTGCGGGTGCCATTTCCCTTTACCGACCGCGCCACCACCAAGAACCGCCCGGCCCTCGTTTTGTCGGATGCACTGGCCTTCAATACCCTGGCGGGGCATTCGGTGATGGCCATGATCACCTCACAGGCCAATCCACCCTGGCCACTCGACTGCAACGTGGTCGACCTTTCCAGCGCCGGGCTACCTGCACCGTCCAAAGTGCGGTTCAAGTTGTTCACACTGGACCACCGCTTGGTGCACGGCGAGATCGGCCAGTTGTCGGCGACTGATGCGGCTGCCGTACGCCAGAGCCTGGCTCAATTGCTCGGCCTGTTACCGTGAGCCCATGGCGCAGACACCCAGCGACAGCCAGTCACTAACGGCCGATGGCCCTCAAGCCGTCAGAACCAGGCACCGGGAAAGCGGAAAGCGCCTGAAATCCGCGTCAAAACTGACGAGCCGCAGGCTGGCCGACTCCGCTACGGCCGCAAGCCAGGCACCGGACCAGAGCCGCGCCGGCAAGGACAAGGATGCATCCGAGACCCACGCCGCCAAGGTGGCGTCGGCAGATTCGGTATCGACGCAGAAATCAACACCCTCGGTTTCGCGCAGGCTGCGGTAAATGGCCCATGCGTCCGGCAGGTTGAGTACACCCTCGCCCATGAGCTTGGGCTGGCACAACAGGCGCACCAGGCCCAGCATGGTGGCGCGACAGAAATGCTGCTTCTGGCCCAGCGTACGCGCCATGGCGCAGTCGCTCCAGTAACGACGGGCAGCGCCATGGTGCGGGTGTTCCTGGACGACCAGGGCCAGCCAGACGTTCAAGTCCAGCAGGTCGCCCCCCAGGCCCCATGGCAGCGGAGCCTCTGCCGCGACGGAGGGCGCTGTCATTCCTGGGCCAGTTCGCTCAAGCCCGCATGACTCAGCCCGCCATCGGGCAACAAAAGAGGCCGGCCCAGCCGGACGGTGGGCAAACCAGCGACCGCGGCGGGCGGCTGCCGCTCGGGTTTCGGTGCGCGCAAGCCGCGCTCGATCAAGTCCTGCGTCAGATCACGCAGACTGCGCCCTTCCAGCGCAGCGCGCGCCTTGAGGTGCCGCATGAGTTCATCGGGGAGATCCAAGGTGGTTCGCATTTTTGAATATTCGCAGCAAATCATATTTTCACCATACGCCTTGCAAGAGCCAGGCACGCGCCCCGCACCGGATAATGCGCCACCCATGGCACTCATCACCCTCCTCAACGCCCAACTCGCCTTCGGCCATGTTGCACTCCTCGACCACACTGACCTGGCCATCGAAACGGCCGAACGGGTGGGCCTCATTGGCCGCAACGGCGCCGGCAAATCCTCGCTGCTGAAGATCCTGGCCGGCATGGAAAAGGCCGACGACGGAGTCCTGCAACTGCAGCAGGGCCTGCGCATCGCCTACGTCGCGCAGGAACCCGTGCTCGATGCGGAGGCCAGCGTGTTCACCGCCGTGTGCAAGGGCGTGGCACGCGCACAGGAACTGATCGAGCGCTACACCCACGGCGACGGCGACCTGGACGCGATGCAAAGCGAGATAGAAGCGCTGGACGGCTGGAACTGGTCGCAGCGGGTGGAGGAAACCATCCACCGACTGCACCTGAACCCCGAGGCCGTGATCGGCACACTGTCCGGCGGTACCAAGAAACGCGTGGCGCTGGCCCAGGCGCTGGTGATGCGCCCCGACGTGCTGCTGCTCGACGAACCGACCAACCACCTGGACCTGGACTCGATCGAGTGGCTGGAAGACCTGCTGATCGACTTCAAGGGCAGCGTGGTGGCCATCACCCACGACCGCAGCTTCCTGGACCGGGTGGCCACCCGCATCGTGGAGCTGGACCGCGGCATCCTGCGGGGCTACCCGGGCAACTTCACCCAGTACCTGGTGCTCAAGGACGAACAACTCGCCCAGGAGGCGGTGATCAATGCCAAGGCGGACAAGCTGCTGGCCCAGGAAGAGGTCTGGATCCGCAAGGGCGTGGAGGCGCGCCGCACCCGGGCCGTGGCGCGCATCGGCCGGCTCGAGAAGCTGCGCGCTTCGCGCGCCCAGCGGCGCGAGACGCTGGGCAGCGTGCGGCTCGACGTGGCCTCCGGCCAGCCCAGCGGCAAGATCGTGGCCGAGCTCACCGAGGTGTCCAAGTCCTATGGCGGCCGGCCGATCGTGCACAACTTCAGCGCCACCCTGCTGCGCGGCGACAAGGTCGGCCTGATCGGGCCCAACGGCGCGGGCAAGACGACATTGCTCAAGCTGATCCTGGGCGAGCTCGCGCCCGACAGCGGCAAGGTGCGCCAGGGCGCCAACCTGCAGGTGGCGT
>JBIKTP010000244.1:0-4793 GCA_044348035.1 Burkholderiaceae bacterium | reverse complement strand
CACGAAGAACCAGCCCACGGGGGTGAGCTGCACGCCGCTGTCGTCCATGGTGACCAGCCCCTGGTCCCGCAACTGGCGCATGGCCTCCAGTTCGGTGGCAAAGTAGCTGCGCGAGTCCACCAGCCAGGCCAGGTCGATCGATTCGAACAGCCACTGGCCCTGGCACATCAGGGCCATGATCACCGCGCGGCGGATCAGGTCGTCGCGCGTGAGCGCCAGGCCCCGGACGACCGGGAATCGGCCATGGTCGAGTGCGTCGTAGTACTCCTCGAGGGTCTTGGCGTTCTGGCTGTAGGTCGCGCCGATGCGCCCGATCGAGGACACGCCGAGCGCGATCAGATCGCAGTCGGGCTGGGTGCTGTAACCCTGGAAGTTGCGGTGCAGACGGCCCTGGCGCTTGGCAACGGCAAGCGGGTCATTGGGCAGCGCGAAGTGGTCCATGCCGACATACACGTATCCCGCGCCGATCATCGCCCCCAGAGACTGGGACAGCATGGCGACCTTCGACGGCGCGTTGGGCAGGTCGACGGTCGCAATCCGCCGCTGCGGCTTGAAACGCTCGGGCAGGTGTGCATAGGCATACAGCGCCACACGGTCCGGCCGCAACTGCGTAATCAGTTGCAGGGTGCGGGCGAAGGACTCCGGGGTCTGCAGCGGCAGGCCGTAGATGAGGTCGACGTTGACCGAGTCGAACCCGCGCTCGCGTGCCGCCGCCACCAGTTCGAAGACCTGCTCGGCCGGCTGCACCCGGTGCACGGCTCTCTGCACCGCAGGGTCGAAGTCCTGCACGCCAAAACTCAGCCGGTTGAAGCCCAGTTCCGCCAGGGTGTCCAGGCGCCCGGCGTCGATGGTGCGGGGGTCGACCTCGATGGAGTATTCGCCACCGGGCGCCAGGCGGAAACTGCGCTTGAGCATGTTCATGAGCCCACGCAGTTCATCGTCGTCCAGGAAGGTCGGACTACCGCCACCCAGATGCAGCTGCGTGACGGTCTGCCCGAGCCCGAGGTGCTGCGTGTGCAAGTCCACCTCGCGACTGAGATAACGGAGATAGGCAGTGGCCTTGTCATGGTGCCTGGTGATGACCTTGTTGCAGGCACAGTAATAACAGACCGACTCGCAGAACGGGATGTGGACATACAGCGACAGCGGCAGTGCCATCGCGGCGGCGCCCGAACGCCGCTGATTCAAGGCCTGGATGTAGTCCTGTTCGCCGAATGCTTCCACGAACCTGTCAGCGGTCGGATAGGATGTGTACCGCGGGCCGACGACGTCAAATCGCCGCAGAAGTTCAGGGGTTACGGGTTCGGACACTGCAGCAGACACGGTGGGCTCCTCGGACAATCGCGACAATGTGCCCGAGCGACCGCCGGTCCGCCTTGATCTGCATCAACAGTCCGGGAAACGCAAACCGGCACAATTGACCAACATCAGGAGTGATCATGCTCAATACAAGCACCCATGGATTGGCCGCGACAAGTCTGGACAAGGAGGCCGTGCACAAGCACGTCACGCCCATCTTTCCCGTCAATGGCAAGACGATCAAGGTGGCCTGCTCGGGTTGCAACCTGCGCGAGTTGTGCATGCCCCTCGGGCTCAGCCACGACGAACTGGACCGCATCGATGGCCTGGTGGCCAACCGGCGCAAGGTGAAACGCGGTACACCCCTGTTTCGCAATGGCGACCATTTCACCAGCCTGTACGCGATCCGCACCGGCTTCTTCAAGACCTGCATTGCCTCCGAGGACGGCCGCGACCAGGTCACCGGCTTCCAGATGGCCGGAGAAATCGTAGGCCTTGATGGCATCGTCAACGATGTGCACACCTGTGATGCGGTCGCCCTGGAGGACGCGGAGGTCTGCGTCATGCCGTTTGACCGCATCGAGGATCTGTCCAACCAGATCCACGCCTTGCAGCGCCATGTGCACAAGATCATGAGCCGCGAGATCGTCCGCGAGCACGGCGTGATGCTCTTGCTGGGCAGCATGCGCGCCGAGGAACGGCTGGCCGCCTTCCTGCTGAATCTGGTGCAGCGGTTGCATGCGCGCGGCTTCTCGCAGTCTGAACTGGTCTTGCGCATGACGCGCGAGGAAATCGGCAGCTACCTCGGTCTCAAGCTGGAGACCGTCAGCCGCACCTTCTCGAAATTCGTCGAAGAGCGCATCGTGGAGGTCAAGCAGCGCCATGTGCGCATCCTCAACCCCGATGCCTTGAAGGCAATCGTCAACCCCCAGGTCTGCTCCTGAGCGGCCACAACCCGGGCAGTCCGCCCGATGGGGCGACGGCGTCTGCGCCGCCCCGCCCTTCACTCACGGCTTGACGGGAGCCTCTTGCCTGGGTACCGGTACGACGCCGGTTGCCGCATGGTTGCGGCCGGCAATGGCAGGCGCCAGGCTGGAGGGCACCGTACCGAGCGTCTTGTTGATCTCGACGCCCTTGCGGTAATAGTCTGCGTCGACGACCGGATCCGGGTTCGCGATCGCCAGGTAAAGCGTCACGAAACCCGCGACCACGACCACCGCCGGGCCAGAGATCACCAGCCAGACATGGCCATACCTCCACCAGGCGAGGGACGGTGCGGTCTCGGGATGGGCAGTGTTTGCTGGTGGCACGGTGGACTCCTCAGTGTCGATTATTTGCGAACCGCAGTCGCGCCGTTGGAAAGGCCCCAGACATACGAGGACAGTACATGCAACTGTCCCGGACCGAACTTGTCACCCTGCGCCGGCATGGCGTTGACCTTGCCGCTGTTGATCATGGCCACGATGGCGGCCTCGCCGTAGCCGTGCAGCCAGATGTCGTCTGTCAGGTTGGGGGCGCCAACAGCCTGCAGGCCCTTGCCATCCCCGCCATGGCACGCCGCGCAGACCGCAAACTTGGCCTTGCCCAGGTTGGCCCTGACCGAGTCATGCGGACTGCCCGACAGGCTCAGCACGTACTGCGCCACATTGCGCACGTCGTCTGGCGTGCCAAGCGCCGCCGCCATCGGGGGCATGTTGCCGACGCGGCCCTTGGACAGGGTTTCCAGGATCTTGTCCGGGGTGCCACCGTACAGCCAGTCGCCGTCCGCCAGGTTCGGGAATCCTTTGGTGCCCCGGGCATCGGACCCATGGCACTGGGCGCAATTGTTCATGAACAGCCGCTCGCCGATGGCCATGGCCTGCGGGTCCCGGGCGACGTCCTCCGGTTTCATCGCGGCGAACTTGGCGTACAGCGGGGCCACCTCCTGCTCGCCCTTCTTCATCTCGGCGGCATGCTGGCCGGTGGAACTCCAGCCGAGTCGCCCACCGTAGTTTCCCAGACCGGGATACAGGGCGAGGTAGACCAGCGAGAAGATGATCGTGATGACGAACAGGTAGACCCACCACCGGGGCAATGGGTTGTTCATCTCGCGCAGGTCACCATCCCAGACGTGGCCGGTGGTGTTGTCATTGGCGGTCATCGCCTTGGCCTTGCCGCTCATCCAGAGCAGCACCAGGCAGGCCACGATGCTCGCCAGGGTCACGCCCGCAACAAACACGGACCAGAAGTTGCTAGTGAAGTCACTCATTGTTTTTCCTTGGGAGGTTCTTCAGTCTTGCTCGAAGGGCAAGTTGGCAGCCTGCTCGAAATCGGCACTGCGCCGACGGGACCAGGCCCAGAACACGATGCCCATGAAAACCGTGAACGCGAGCACGGTGGCGACGGAACGCAGGGTATTGACATCCATGGTGTGGGCTCCCGAATTACTTGAGCGCCAGGCCCAGGACCTGGAGGTAGGCGATGGTGGCTTCCATCTCCGTCTTGCCCTTGACCTCCTCGGAGGCCTTGGCGATCTGCTCGTCGGTGTACGGAACACCAACGGTCCGCAAGGCCTTCATGTGGGCAGGCAGCGAGGCCGCTTCCACCAGGTTCTTGTCGAGCCAGGGATAGGCCGGCATGTTGGACTCAGGCACCAGATCGCGCGGGTTGATCAGGTGGATGCGGTGCCACTCGTCGCTGTACTTGCCGCCCACACGCGCCAGATCGGGCCCGGTGCGCTTGCTGCCCCACTGGAACGGGTGGTCGTAGACCGACTCGCCGGCCACCGAGTAGTGGCCATAGCGCAGGGTTTCCGCCCGGAACGGCCGGATCATCTGCGAATGGCAGTTGTAACAGCCCTCCCGGATGTACACGTCCCGCCCGGCCAGTTGCAAAGGGGTATAGGGCACGACCCCCTTGATCGGCTCCGTGGTCGACTTCTGGAAGAACAGGGGCACGATCTCGACCAGGCCGCCAAACAGCAACACGACCAGGATCAGCACGATCATCAGGAAGTTGTTGGTCTCGATCTTCTCGTGGGACAGGCCGGAGGATGATTTGTTGTTTGCCATTTCTGTTTCCTCTCAGGCGTGCGCGGTGACAGCCGGAATCTTGACCGTGGTGGCCTGGCCCGCCGTGGCCGTCTTGAGCACGTTCCACAGCATGATCAGCATGCCGCCCAGGTACAGGGTTCCGCCCAGCAGGCGCAACACATAGAAGGGGAAGGTCGCCTTGACCGATTCGACGAAGGTGTAGGTCAGCGTGCCGTCGGCATTCACCGCGCGCCACATCAGGCCCTGCATGACGCCGGCGATCCACATCGCCGCGATGTAGATCACGATGCCGATGGTGGCGATCCAGAAGTGCACCTCGATCGCCTTGACGCTGTACATCTGGGTGCGACCGAACAGCCGGGGGATCAGGTAGTACATGCTGCCCATGGTGACCAGACCGACCCAGCCCAGGGCGCCGGAGTGCACGTGGCCCACGGTCCAGTCGGTGTAGTGGCTCAGGGC
>JBIKTP010000243.1:0-4797 GCA_044348035.1 Burkholderiaceae bacterium | reverse complement strand
CTGGCGGTGAGGCCGTGTTGCAGCACACCGATCGTGAAGCCGCCGAAGATGGTGACCAGCAGGATCAGGATGCCGGCAATGGCATCGCCGCGCACGAACTTGGAGGCGCCGTCCATCGAGCCGAAGAAGTCGGCTTCCTCGGCCACCTCGGCGCGCCGGCGCTTGGCTTCCTTTTCGTCGATGGTGCCGGCGTTGAGGTCGGCGTCCACCGCCATCTGCTTGCCGGGCATGGCGTCGAGCGCGAAACGCGCCGACACCTCGGCGATGCGCTCCGCGCCCTTGGTCACCACCACGAAGTTGATCACCACCAGGATCGTGAACACGATCAGGCCGACCGCAAAGTTGCCGCCGATCAGGAAGTGGCCGAAAGCCTCGATGACGGCGCCCGCCGCGCCCGGGCCGGTGTGGCCCTCGAGCAGCACCACCCGGGTCGATGCCACGTTGAGCGACAGGCGCATCAGCGTGGTGAGCAGCAGCACGGCGGGGAAGGCGGCGAAGTCCAGCGGCTTCAGCATGTAGGCGGCGACCATCATCACCATCAGCGCGACCGCGATGTTGATCGTGAAGAACATGTCCAGCAGGAAAGGCGGCAGCGGCAGCACCATCATCGACAGGATGGCGATCACCAGCATCGGCGCGGCTGCGCCCCGGGCGAAAGAGGCGTTGGCGCCCAGCCAGCGCTGAAAAGGCTTGAACGCGTCCATCATGCAGCCGCGAGCACGGTGTTGCCCTGCGGATCGAGTTCGGGTGGCACCTCGGGCACCGGCGGGGCTTCCGGCATCGGCCCGTCACCGCGCTCGGCGGCGCGCAGGCGGTACACGTAGGCCAGCACCTGCGCCACCGCCGAGAAGAGGCTGCTCGGAATGTCTTGTTCGAGTTCTGCGTGCGCATATAGTGCACGCGCCAGCACCGGGGCCTGCAGTACCGGGATGGCATGGGTCCGGGCCACGTCGCGGATCTTCAGGGCCAACAGATCCGCGCCGCGCGACACCACCTGCGGTGCGCGCATGCTGTTCTCGTCGTAGCGTATCGCCACCGCAAAGTGGGTCGGGTTCATCACCACGAAATCAGCCCGTGGTACGGCCGAGATGCTGCTGCTCTGCGAGAGTTCGCGCTGACGCTGGCGCAGGCGGCCCTTCAAATGCGGGTTGCCATCGGTTTCCTTGTGTTCCTGCTTCACTTCCTGGTGCGACATCTTCAGGCGCGACTTGTGCAGAAAGGTCTGCAGCGGGACGTCAATGACAGCGACCAGCAGGACGATCAGCAGCATCAGGCCCATCCCGGTCACCAGCCACTCGTTCATGCTGACGATGGCAGCCCGAGAGGGCTGCATCACCAGTGCGACGATGGTGTGGGAGGTCGTGTACAGGTAGAGGCCGCCGACCACGCTGAGCGTGGTTACGATGGCCAGCATCTTGCCCAGGTCGGCGAGTTTGTCCTTGGTGAACATGCGCCCCAGGCCTGAAAGCGGGTTCAGGCGGCTGAAATCGGGCATCAGCGGCTTGAGGCTGCTGACCCAGCCCCCGACCGCCAGCCCGCTCAGGACCACGGCGACCGATACGATCAGCGCGAACACGGAGCAGGCGATCAGGCTGGCCCCCACCATGTCCTGCAGGCGCGTCAGCATCGAGCCCGACTGTGCCAAGGTGCTGGCGTCAAACGAGAGCTGGCGCGACAGGTCGAGCTTGAGTCGGGCAAACAGCGCCGGCGCCAGCGCCAGCAACGCCAGACTGCCGGCACCCAGCACCGCCAGGTGCAGCATGTCTCGCGATCGGGTGACCTGGCCGTCGTCGACGGCGCGTTGAAGCTTGCGCTCCGATGCGGGTAGGTTGCGGTCCTGGCTGTCTTGTTGCATGGGCGGGGTCTGTGACGGCTACGACGATTGTCCCGGTGCCCGGCAGGGACTAAAGTCTGAAAAGACGGCTGGAAACCCGTCACTTCCACATAGCTGGTGGCCAGACCGCTGGCACGGGAAGTGGCACACTAGAAGTTCAGAACGGAGAGGCCCGCATGGTCACGAAGGTCGGTGCCCGGGAGAGGCGCCTGTTCAACATTACGCTCAAGTCCGCCCGGATCGGCATGCCGGAAGCCCAGTACGAGGTCGGCCTGATGTACGCCAACGGCGTCGGTGTCGAGCAGGACTTCGAACAGGCCCTGCACTGGATCCGCCAAGCGGCAGAACGGGGCCTGTCGGCGGCGCAGTACCTGCTCGCGACACGTTATGCCGCGGGTGCGGGCATCGAACGGGACGACTACAAGGCGTTTTGTTGGTTTTTCAAGGCGGCAGATCAAGGCCATGGCAAGGCGCTGTTTCGCCTGGGCAAGACTTTCGGCGCCGCCCGAGCCGAGGTGTCACATGCCTTTCTGCTGAAAGCGGCCGAGCTCAAGCTGCCCGAGGCTCAGCACGCTCTGGGGGTCCTCTATGCCGCCGGTGATGGGGTACCGCAGGACTTCCAGAAGGCTGCTGACTGTTTCCTGCTGGCTGCCAAGCAGGGTGTGCCAGCGGCCCAGTGTGCCCTGGCAGATCTGTACGCCGCAGGCCGTGGGGTGGGCCGCGATGTTGCGCAGGCGCTGATCTGGTACCGAAGGGCCGCCCGCCAGAACCATGCCGAAGCCCAGGTGGCGTTGGAACAGATCGATGCAGACAGCAGCGCGCCAGTGCGCGCGGGCGCCGCCGCGCGGCGTAAACCCGGACCGACCGAGCGGCGCGGTGAATCCGAGCGCTGGGACAAGGCCGCTGAGCAGGGAGACGCATCGGCAAGGTACCACCTGGGGCTGATGTATGCCCAGGGCCTGGGTGTCGGGCAGGATCTGGAAAAGGCCCGGGTCTGGTTGCTGGCCGCAGCCCGTCAGGAGGATGTTCGGGCCCAGTTGGCGCTGGCCCGGATGGTGGAAGCCGCGGATCCGGCGCTGGCCCTGGAGTGGTACCGCAAGGCTGCGGAGCAGGGCAACCCCCAGGCGCAGTTCGCCCTCGGGCGCCACTATTGTTCAGGCGTCTCCGAGGCGCCGGACTTTTTCCAGGGGCTGTCCTGGTACATGAAGGCAGGCGCCCAGGGCGATTTGCGATCGCTCATGACGGTGGGCCTGTTGTGCAAAGACGGCCCGCTGGAGCATCTGGCCGTCGAGTGTTTTCGCAATGCGGCCGCGCTGGGCGACGCGGAGGCGCAATACATGCTCGGGCAGCACTTTGCGTCAGGCAAGAGCGTTGCGCAGGACTTGCCTTCCGCCATCCTTTGGTGGCAACGGGCTGCAGCCCAGGGCTTCGCTCCTGCCCAGAGTGCCCTGGGTGCCGGTTACCTGGCCGGTCGTGGCGTTGTCCGCAGCCTTCCGCTGGCGCTCGAATGGCTTCAGAAGGCGGCCGATCAGGGCGATGCCAAGGCGCAATGGAACCTGGGGTCTCTGTACGCCAGTGGCGGCGAAGGCTTCAAGCAAGACCTGCGCAAGGCCTTCGTCTGGTGCCATAGTGCTGCCGATCTCGGGTTTGTACCTGCGCAGGCCACGCTCGGGGTGCTCTTTGCGCGTATCCGGGAACTGGCCCAGGCGGCTGTCTGGTGGGAAAAGGCAGCCCGGCAAGGCGACCCCGAAGCGCAGTTCAACCTGGCCACGGCTTATGGCAAGGGTGAGGGCGTCGTCAGGGATCCACAAATAGCCTTCTCCTGGTTTGTCAAGGCGGCGGAAAAGGGGGTTGCCAGAGCTCAATCCAAGCTCGGTCTCCTCTACGCCATGGGTGACGGTGTTGCGCCGGATCCGATCGAGGCCCACCGCTGGTTCAGTCTTGCAGCGACGGCCGGAGATGCGGTGGCGCGAGCCAACCTGGCGCGGTCCATGGCCCGTCTTAGCCAGGCTCAGATTGCGGAAGCGGAGCGTCGCGCCCGGGACAGTGACTGAAGCGGCCTTCTGGCCTACCCTTGCCGGTGGTGGAATACACCCCTTTCAGGTGCTTTTTGGACAAATCGGGCGTGGGCCCGATAAGGTAAATTCTGGGGAGTGCCCACCATGAGGAGTTTGGAGTGGCAATTTGCATGACGGGGCATTGGTTTCCAATGGTTCCTGGGTTGGCTCTGGAGCCACTCTAATCGTCATTAAAGTTTTCAGTCAGCCTGCCGTTACAAGGGAACGGGCGTATTTCATGACGCGATGGATGTGGGCGCTCGGAGTGATTTTTCAGGCAGGTCGTTGGATTGACTGGCTGTCAAGCGGGATTGCAATGCGGCTTGTAGCGGTGCAGCTTCCACTGGTTCGGGTGGGAATTTGGTAACAAGGGATCGGCAATGAGCAATATCAGTGGTTTTTCAACTTCTGCAATCGCGGCGTTGACGACGGAACAGATCCAGACGCTGTCTACCGTTGATATCGTCTCCTTGACAACAGCGCAGATGGCGGCCTTGACGACCAGTCAGATCGTTGCGCTCAAGACAAATCAGATATCGGTTCTTTCCACGACAGCCATCGGGGTGCTCACGACGGCCCAGGTGGCGGCGATCGAGACGACCGATGTGGCGGTACTCAAGACCAGCCAGGTGGCGGCATTGTCGACGGCGGGTATGGCGGCGTTGACGACAGCCCAGGTGCAGGTGCTGACGACTGCGGCTGTGGCAACGCTCAAGACGACCCAGGTGGCGGCGTTGACGACAGCCCAGGTGGCGGCGCTGACGACAGCCCAGGTGGGGGTGATCACGACAGCGGGCGTGGCGGCGATGAGCACGGCCCAGGTGGCGGCGATCGAGACGGCCGACGTGGCGGTACTCAAGACCGGCCAGGTGGCGGCATTGACGACGGCGGGCGTGGCTGCACTGA
>JBIKTP010000242.1:0-4799 GCA_044348035.1 Burkholderiaceae bacterium | reverse complement strand
CACCGTGATGTCCCCACCCGGCACCAGAAACTCGATCGAGCCGCCTGCTTCGGTGAGCACACGACTGGCGAACAAATTCACGACGCCGCGGTAGTTGGCGAAGACGCCTTCGGGCGTCTTTTCCGCCACGCCTGGAAAAACCAGTTCCAATGCGGCATAACCGCGCGAAAAGTCCCCGGCAAACGGACTGTCCGGGTTGTTCGATTCGCGGCCGGTCTCGCGCAAGGCGGTGAAGACCATGTCGCGGACCCGGGTGCGCCGGGTTTCCGCGTCCTGCGCCCGGATGGCAGTGACGGACGCCGTCGCCTCGGATTCTGTCAAGGATGGATTGCCCACCAGCCAGCGGGCGAGCGACAGGGTGGCTGCGTCCGATGGGTCTGTCGCAAGCAGGCCGAGCAGGCGGTCCACCGCAGCGGCATAGTCAATGCCGTTTGCGCCCACACCGGCAGCCAGATGGATGTCGGCGCCCACAGCGGAAAGCGCGGGGTTGTCCAGGTTGCCGCGGCTGACAATCCCTGCGGATACGCCCAGATCCAGGTTGCGGCCGGCAGTCACCTCCAGCCTGCCGGGCCCCGCTACCCAGATGCGGGAGGCCGCCGCACGGCTGGCACCTGTGGAAAAGAGCACGTCACGCCCGGCCTCGACCAGGCTGACATCATCCGGATCCATATGTTGCACACTCAGGCCCAGGTCGCTGATATCCCGGCCTGCCTTGGCCCAAACCGCTTTGGCCGAAATCAGGTTGAGTCTGTTCTGCGAACCGGTGATGTCGCCGCTTTGCGCATACACCCGGACCGGTTCGGGGTCGCCTGCATGAACCGGTTGCAGCGCGTGCGCCGTCAAGGTGGTCGCCGCCAGTCCCGAGGTGCTGGTGGCCGGCAGGACAGGATCAGGCAGTGGCGCCGTGTCGCTCAGGGTCAGCGCCACAGGCAGGCGGACCGAACCCTGCGCCAGCAGCCGCAGGTTGCCGCGTTCTGCAGGGACCATGATCGACTGCACGCCACCGAACAAGATGTCGCCCTGGTACGACAGCAATTCCATGCTGGCAGGCAACACACCGAACGCCCTGGACGCCAGGTAGTTCGCCGCGCTGATGGTGAAGCTCAGCGGCGCCCGGTAGGCGCCGCTGGCCGCCGTCATGGAGGCCAGGGTGTCCGAACCGCCTGGCGCGTTGTGGAAGTTCACCGCGTCCGACAGGCTCGACAGGTTGACCGCGCTGTCCGCACTGTAGGTGCTGAAGATGCTCCACAACGGGCTCGCCGCATTGTTGATGTTGCTGGTGGCGCCTGACCCGGAAGACTGCACCACCAGATGCGGGTTCAGCACGGCGTGGATGTTCAGCTCGCCGCGCGCCTGCACATTCGCCTGCGCGTCACCCAGTGCAAGGATGGGGTAGAGCGGCCGCGCATTGGCGCCGGTTCCGACCAGATCGCCGGTGCCCAGCGCGCCGCCCGACCTGATCGCGATCTGGCCGTTGTCGGCGTAGTACTGTCCACCCAGCAAGTCGCCACCGGCGTCGACCCGCAGGTTTCCGCCACCGGTCTTGACGAGACCGTCGGCCACGGGTGTCGCCGATGCCATGCGGCCCTGTGTGGGGGCGCTCGCCGACAGGTTCCGGATCTCGCCGCCCGCCACCACGGAGACATCGCCACCACCCAGCGCAGCCACGCCTTGCTGGAACTGGTCGAAGCGGACCCACCAGGCGGGCTGCGCCGAATAGCTGGCGCCATCGGTGGAGAGCCTTCCCTGGCGAAACAGCCAGTTGGAATACAGCTGCTGGCTGCGGGAGAGGCTGCGGATGTCGCCCAGCGCAGACAGGCGCACGTCACCGCCATCGGAGCTGAACTGCGCGTTGGCCGGGTTGGTGAACCCGGTGAGCGCCTCGGCACGGCGGCCCGCAGAATAGACCGCCGACTTGTCATCGCCCAGGCGCACATCGTTGCCCGAGGCAATGTCGATCGTGCCGGTACCGCTGCGGACGAATTTGCCCGCCGCGATCACCACGTCGTTCACACCGTCTGCACCCGGGCGCACCGCCATCGGATTGGCGCCTGTGAGGTCCGCACCTGCAACCAGCCGGTAGGCCCAGGAGCGGTCGGTGGCCAGCGTCGCCGGTACCGTTCCGTTGAGCGCCGTCGCGACATTGAATCCGTCGGACAGAAGGTTGTTCACCAGCAGATTGCCCCCGGCACGGACCGTCAGCACGCCGGGTTCGCCGCCAAAACGGTAGTCCGCCAGGTTCATGTCGCGCGGCACCAGGATATCGCCCGGTGATTGCTGCACCGTGCCCGGGAGCAGGTGCAACTTGTCGGCGTCGAACAGCGGCGAAGCCCCTGCCAGCCGGGCCACGGTTCCCGCGCGTTCGGCGGCGGGCAGGTAGCGGTAGGTGTCGGCACTGAGGCGGTTGGCATCCAGCACGCCTGCGCCACCGGCGATCGGCAGGGGCGCCGACGTGCGGGTCGCCTCCACCTCGATCCGTGAGGCACCGGCAATCCGGGTCAGGATCGGCTGCTGGTAGTCGCCCGCCACCGAGGTCACGCGCACGCCGCTGCCAACATCTGCCTTGGCGGCCAGTTCCGGCAGGACATGGTAGTTGCTGCCGTCGAAAGTGGCATAGACCACGTCGTTGGCGCGAAACGCGCCACTGGTGAGCGCAGCGCCGTTGCGCAGCAGGGGCGCGGCTACGCCGTTGACCGACAGGGTCATGGCGCCAGCCGGGTTGTTGGCATGGGCGGTGAAGGCCAGCACACTGCCCGCCGTGGGGGCGACGGGGGCCGCTACCGTGAACGCGGTGCCGCTGCCGGTCGACCGGGGCGTGTTGGCCTCCAGTGTCACCGCAAAATTGGTGCCGTCATACACCAGCGGCACCGGCTCGCCAGCCTTGAGGAACCGGGCTGGCAGCGCGACATTGTTGTAGCGGATGTCCTTGGCACCCAGCCCGTTGACATCGATCCGGTTGGTCGTGCCAACGTTGTCGACGGATGGCGTGTACAGCAGCGTGGTGCCCGCCCGGTAACTGGTCAGACCGGCCACGGTTGCGGTGTAGTTCGTGGTGGTGGTCCCCACCACGGTCGCGCTGGCCAGTACCGGCTGCGCGGTGCGGTTTGCAAATGCCGCATCGACGATGTGAAAGCGGGTGCCATCGTAGACAGCATTCACCGGCTGGTTGGCAACAATGCGGTTGGCTGTCAGTGCGACGCCGTTGAAAAAGAGATCCTTGACCCCTGAGCCGTTCAGGTTCAGCCGGCTGGTGCCGGTGTTCGAGAAACGCGGCGTGAAGCTCACCACCAGGCCGCGCAACAGCGTGGTGGCGGTGATGCCACTCAGCGGCACCACATAGTTGTTGGCCGTTCCCGTATCGGCAATCGGCGCATACAGATGCGGCATTGCCGCGCCATCCAGGCGGCTGGCACGCACGGCGACCGTGCCATCGGCGCCACTGCCTGCGCCCGACGTATCGATCGACCCGCCGGCCAGAACCACATCGCCGGTGGAAGACCCCAGGAGCACCGACCCACCGTCCTTGCCGTCGACCAATGCGCGCGCAGACAGCTCCGCGGTCTCGGCGACCGTCAGACGATCCGCGCCGTGCACGGCGATGCGCCCCCCTCGCACACCATCGGCCAGGATCTTTCCGGCGATCTCCACCCGGCCACCGTCGGCCACCAGTTGCACATCCTGCGCCCAAATCTGGTCCGACTCTCCCAGGGCCAGGGACCCGGTCCTCGCACGCACATGGATGGCCCCATCGATCCCCGAATCACCTGCCACGGCAAGAAGCTGTGGCAGGTTCGCCACCGAACCTGCATCGATCACCAGACGTGCGCCGTCCCCGCGGGCTCCCTGGGAGTCGGGACGCGCCGTACCCAGCAGGCTGCCCGCAGACAGGCTGACCGTTCCAGCCGGTGCACTCAGCCGTACGGTGCCGGCGTCGCCGCCAGGCGCCGCCGACACATCCAGCCGCGCACCGGACTGCGCGACGATGTTCCCGCCGCCACTGCGAAGCTCGGCCGTACCCGCCCAGCTGGGTCGCGCCACGTCGAAGAAGGGCACGGCACGGCCTGCCACATCGATGTGCGCATCGGGTGTCAAAAGCAGGTCGCCCGCGCCGGAGTCCAGGCGCAGGACGCCAGAGGGCAGCGCAGCCAGCGTACCGAATTCCAGGCCTTCCCCGGCGAGTGTCCATTGGGCACCCAGCACGTCTGCGGCGACAGGCAGCGGCGCTGCTGCGGTGCGTTGCACAGACAGAGGGCCGGCAACACGCAGGGACTGCGCGGAGCCGGTAGCGCCACGCAGGCGGGCGGTCGTCACGGTGGTGTCGGCATCGACCGATGTCGCGCCGGTGCCCTCGCCCGCCACATCCAGTGCCCGGATGGCCACCTGCGAGTATCCGGCCAGCGCCTTGTCGCCAGCACCCAGTGTCAGGGTCTCGGCCAGCACCTCCAGCGTGCCGCTGCCCGGCGTGCCGCCCGCTGCAAAAGCGACCGCTGCCGGGTTGGCCAATACCAGCTCGCGTGCACGCAAGCGGGCCGTCTGCCCGGCATTGTCCAGGCCCGCAATGCCGGCGCCCTGCAGACGCAGGCTTTGCAACGTGGGGCTGCCGTCGGCGTCCACCCCGCCGACGCTCACCGGACCATACACGTCGAAGGTGCTGTAGCTGGTCAGCGCCAGGCTCTTCAGGCTGCTGAAGGCATTCAGTGCGCTCTCGCTGTAGGTGATTCCGTCAGCGCCACCCGGGGCACTGCCGAAGTTGATGCGCGTCGCACCCACCGCCAGGTTTCCGGCCACCGCCGCACCAT
>JBIKTP010000241.1:0-4803 GCA_044348035.1 Burkholderiaceae bacterium | reverse complement strand
CTTGATTGAGGACACATATCAGGCGATGCATCCGTCAGTCAAATGGTGCTTGGGGACCGTCGCTGATCCTGTTCTGCGACACCTCTGCGCTGGCAAAGCGGTACATCCTTGAGGATTCGATCCGCGAGATGCAGGCCCTGGCTGGCGCGGGCAGCCGCATTGGGGTCTGTCGGATCGCATGGGCAGAGATGATGTCTGCCCTGGCGCGTCGCACCCGGGAGTTTCCGCGCGACGCCGATGCGATCGAGCTGGTCCGTAAACGCCTGCGAACTGACTGGCCGAAGCATGTTGGGCAAAGCTGCCAGGATGCTGGGGATGCCGGGCTCGGCCTGAACCGGCAGCCCGATGCCATGTAGGCGTCAAGACAGATCCCTGCAACCGATCCGGACTTCACCCGCAGACGCCGCCTGCAAGGTATCCGGGCGTAGCCGATCAGTAGGACCGCGGCATGCCCAGCACGTGCTCGCCCACGAAGGACAGGATCATGTTGGTCGAAACGGGCGCCACCTGGTAGAGGCGGGTTTCCCTGAACTTTCGCTCGACATCGTATTCGGCCGCAAAGCCGAACCCGCCATGGGTCTGCAGGCACACATTGGCAGCCTCCCAAGACGCGTCAGCTGCCAGCAGCTTCGACATGTTGGCCTCTGATCCGCAGGCGATCCCTGCATCGAACAACTCACAGGCGCGGTAGCGCATCAGGCTCGCGGCCTCGACGTTGACGAAGGCACGTGCGATCGGAAACTGCACGCCCTGGTTCATTCCGATCGGGCGGTCGAACACGACCCGGTCCCTGGCATAGGCGCTGGCCTTTTCGGTGAACCAGTAACCATCACCGATGCACTCCGCAGCGATCAGGATACGTTCCGCGTTGAGCCCGTCGAGAATGTATTTCAGCCCCTTGCCTTCCTCGCCGATGCGGTTTTCGACTGGCACTTCCAGCTGGTCGATGAAGATTTCGTTGGTCTCGTGATTGACCATGTTGCGGATCTGCCGGACCGTGATGGACTTGCCGACTGCATCGCGCAGGTCCACCAGAAAGACCGACAAGCCCTCGCTTTTCTTGCCGACCTCGGCCAGCGGCGTGGTGCGCGCCAGCAGCAGCATGTAGTCGGAGTGCTGCAGGCGCGAGGTCCAGACCTTCTGCCCCGAGATGACATAGTGGTCCCCCTTGCGCACGGCCATCGTCTTGAGTTTCGTGGTGTCGCTGCCGGTGGTGGGCTCGGTGACCGCCATGGACTGCATCCGGAGTTCGCCGCTCGCGATGCGGGGCAGCAGGTCGCGCTTCTGGGCTTGCGAGCCATGGCGCACGATACACCCCATTACGTACATCTGTCCGTGGCATGCGCCCGAGTTGCCACCCGCGCGGTTGATCTCTTCCATGACCACGCTGGCCTGAGCGAGTGACAGACCCGAGCCGCCATATTCTTCAGGAATGAGCCCGGCCAGCCAGCCGGATCGGGTGAGCGCCGCGACGAATGCCTCCGGAAAGGCCCGGGCCTCGTCCACCTGCTGCCAGTAGCGTGAGTCAAACTGCGTCACGACGGCGCGGACGCCCTCGCGCAGTTCGGGGAACTCGTACTTGAACGCGTTTTGTCTGATCATGGGGAAAATCCGATCGATGGCGGAACTCTGCGCTTGTATCACGCGGGTGCCAGCGCATCCAGTGGTGATCCGCCAGTGTCGCCAGGCTGAACATCTGACCGTGTCGTCGCCCCTGTACGGGTTCAAGCGCGGCGGCAGCCCTGCAAATTCAGGCGTCGCCGGTGTCGTTGCCGGGTGGCGGGCCAGCGCGGGATGGCACGCGCAGGTGCATGGCGGCCTTGGCCAGAAGATTGGCCGACACCGGCGCCGTGATGAACAGGAACAGCGTGATCAGCAAGGCATACAGCCAGGGTTCACCACGCCACGCCCCGACCAGCATGCTGGCCAGCAGCAGGCCACCCACGCCCAGTGTGGTCGCTTTGGTAGGCGCATGCAGACGCATGTAGAAGTCGGGAAAACGCAGCATGCCCATCGCGCCGACGAGCGTGAATATGCCGCCCACCACCAGCAGAAAGGCAGCAAGAATTTCGAGCCACAGCGGCAACGCTTCTGTCATGTCATCGTCCCGATGGAAGAAGAGGGCGGTTCATTCGATCACATCGCCACGGCTGACGAATCGGGCCAGTCCCACCGTCGACACGAATCCCAGCATGGCTACGATCAGTGCAGCTTCAAACAGCAGGGGCGTTTTCCATCGCAGACCGAGCAGGATGACCAATGCCACGGCATTGACGTACAGCGTGTCCAGCGCGAGGATGCGGTCAGTGGTTTCGGGCCCGCGCAACAGGCGCCATCCCACCAGCAGCATGGCCACTGCCACTGCGCCCAGGGCAAAGTTCAAGGCAGCATCCAGGATCATTCGAACATCTCCATCAAGGGCCGTTCATACCGTGACTTCATGTCATCGGCCATCGCCGTTGCATCCGGGCAATCGAGTGCATGCACCAGGATGCGCCGGCCGGCTTCATCGACGATGCACGAAACGGTACCCGGTGTGGTGGTGATCACGGTCGCCAGCAGCACGATCCCCGTGGGGTGGCGGATATCCAGTGGCACCTCAACCCAGCCTGGTTGCGGACGCGACCACGGAGACAGGACTATGCGCGCGACGGTGAAATTGGCCACCACGATGTCGTACAAGACCAGCAGCGTGAAGCGGATGGCCGTCCGTGTGCTGCGCAAGCGGGTGGCTGGCGCCATGAATCCGTGCAGCAGTTGCGGCAGCCCCCAGCCCAGCAGGCCAGCGGTGATCAGCTGGGGCGGGGCGACACTTTGCTGCAATGCGATCCAGGTGGCCGCCAGCAACACTGACAGGTAGGGGTGGGGAAAGGCACCGCGTGGTTTCATGGACGGGCACCCGGAGCAGATGCCGGCGCGGCGGGCGCCAGTATGCCGGTATAGGGCCGGGCGGTATTCGCCGCCGCGCCGCCCTGGCTGGACAGCACAGCGTCGGCATACGCCGCCCGGTCCTGCAGTTGGGTTGCCGCGGCCTGCACGTACCGCGCGACGGGTTGCGCCATCACACTCAGCATCACGCTGGCGAGCATGAGTGCCAAGGTGGCGGCAATCAGGCGCGGACTCGCACCCGCAGCCCCGGCGGGGTGCGGGTCGATGTCCTGGCGGGTCTGCCAGAACAGGACGCTGCCAGCCCGTGCCAGCCCCAGCAGGGTGAAGAAGCCCATGGCCAGAAGTGTGGTCCACAGCAGCGGGCCCCAGGCATGGTCCGCCGACGCCTGCAGCACCATCACTTTGCCGATGAATCCTGGCAATGGGGGCAGGCCGGCACCCGAGGCGGCACCCAGCAGGAGCAGAAGCCCCAGCAGCGCTGGCTGTGCGACCGGAGCGGCTGGAGCCAGGCGGTCCGCCGCATCGCCCCTTTGCGCGCCCACCAGTTCCGCCAGCAGAAACAGCCCGGCCATCACCAGGGTGCTGTGCACCATGTAGTAGAGGGCTGCTGCCCACGCGGCAGGTCCGAAGAGCCCGATGGCGACCAGAACCGTCCCCACGGACGCCACGGTGAGCCAGGCCACGAGGCGGCTCAGCGTGTTTGCAGCCAGTGCACCCAGCACGCCCATGACGCTGGTCAGCAGCGCGAGCGGCAGCAGCACCGGTTCGACCACGCGTGCGGAGTCGCCTGCGCCATCGCCGAACACCACCCCATGGACCCGGATGATCGCGTAGACCCCCACCTTGGTCATGATCGCGAACAGTGCCGCCACCGGGGGGCTGGTCGCCGCATAGGTGGCAGGCAGCCACAGCGACAGGGGGGCGAGTGCCGCCTTGAAGCCGAACACCACCAGAAGCAGCATCGCCCCCGCCTGCAGAACGGCGGCATCGGCACCCGCGACCAGTGGCACTCGCAAGGCCAGGTCAGCCAGGTTCAGGGTCCCGGTCAGCGCATACACCAGCGCCATGCCGATCAGGAACAGCGCTGAGGCGATCAGATTGAGCACCACGTACTGCAGCCCGACCCGCAGCCGTTCGGGGCCCAGGCCATGCATCATCAGCACATAGCTGGCAATCAGCAGCACCTCGAAAAACACGAACAGGTTGAAAAGGTCTCCGGTGACGAAGGCGCCATGCAGACCCATCAGCTGGAATTGCAGCAGCGCATGGAAATAGCGCCCGTGGCTGTCCCAGCCGCCGCTGGCGTATACCAGCACCGGCAGCGCAACGGCACTGGTCAGTACCAGCATCAGGGCGGACAGGCGGTCCACCACCAGCACGATGCCGAACGGCGCCGGCCAGTCACCGAGCTGGTACACCTGCAACTCGCCGGTATCCGCCTGCACCATCAGTGCCACCGCAATCAGTGCCCCCAGCAGCGTGGAGCCCCATGCCAGTCGGCGATTGCGTTGCATGGCTGCACTGTTGTGGCTGTTGCCGCCGTCGTCGCCCATCAGCAGGAGCAGGATGGCGGTCGCCGCCGGCAACAGGACCGGCATCACCGGAAGGTGGGTCATCACGGCGTTCCACACCGCCTGCAGCCCGTCGCTCATGGCCCCGGCTCCCGGCCGTCGACATGGTCGGAGCCGTTGTCGCTGCGGCTGCGCAATGCGAGCTCGATCACGAATCCGGTGGTGGCAAATCCGATGACGATGGCGGTGAGCACCAGCGCCTGCGGCAGCGGGTCGGCCGCCCGGGTTGCGCCGTCCACCAGCACCGGGGGTGCATCGCGCCACAGGCGACCCATCACGAAGATGAAGACGTTGACCGCATACCCCAGCAGCGAGAGACCCAGCACCACCGTGAAGCTGCGCC
>JBIKTP010000013.1:0-13747 GCA_044348035.1 Burkholderiaceae bacterium | reverse complement strand
CGGTCGAGGAACCGACCCGTTACGCGCTGGTCGTGAATCTGGCAACCGCTGGCCTGATGGGGCTGGAGGTGCCGCGCCAGTTGCTGCAGCGGGCGGACGAGGTGATCGAGTGAGCAGGCGCCCAGCTCCTCAGGCCGGCGGAACCTCGACCTGCGCCTTGCGCCGCAGCGGGTTGAAACCGGTCACCAGCGCCGCTGCGAGCAGCACGATCGCGCCGCCGACGAAGGTGCCCACGCTCACCGGCTCGTCCAGGAACAGGTAGCTCCAGGCCACGCCGAACACCGGCACGAAGAAGATCGGCGTCACGGCCGCCACCGGTGTCACATGGCGCAGGATGCGCAGGTGCACCCAGTAGGCCAGGCCGGAGGTCACGGCGCCCAGCATCACGATCATGCCGATGCCCATCGGCGTGAAGCGGGCCTGGGGCAGATCCCACAGCCCGAAGGGCGTGATCAGCACCAGGGCAGCCAGGTGCATCGGCCCGGCGATTGCCAGGGGCTCCAGCCGGCGCGTGGCGCGTTTCTGGAAGGGCGCCGTCGCCCCGTAGAAGAGCGTGCCCAGAATGGCCGCGCCGGCGCCGAGCAGCACGTCCAAGCTGGGCGCGACCGGGCCGAGCTGGACCACCAGGCTCAGGCCCACGAAACCCAGCACGCAGCCGAAGATCTTGCCGGCGGTGAGGGTGTCCTCCTTGAACCAGGCCGAGCTGAGCACCGCGAACACCACGGCCGACGGGTTGAGCAGCGCCAGGTAACCGGCGGGCGCCTTGGTGGCCGCAAAACAGAACAGCAGGTAGGGCATGCCGACCGAGGCCATGCCCAGCCAGGTCAGCTCGCGCCAGTCCTGCCAGGGCCAGCGCTGGCCCACCGCGCGCATGATCAGGCTCAGGGTGATGGTGCCGATGGCCACGCGCAGCATCGCGGCCACGTTGGAGCCCATCTCGGGTGCCGCGACCCGCAGCATCGGGAACGAGGCGCCCCACAGCGCCGACACGATGAGCAGCTGAATGAAGTAGCGTGCTTTCATGGTGTCAGCGGACTGCGGGCAAGATCGCGCATGGACCGAATGTAGCCCGGGGCCGGCGAGTCTGGCGGGGCGATGCGTTTCGTGTCATGGACGTCCGGGGCGCAGGAAACGCAAT
Source organism: Burkholderiaceae bacterium (assembly GCA_044348035.1). Lineage (GTDB taxonomy): Bacteria > Pseudomonadota > Gammaproteobacteria > Burkholderiales > Burkholderiaceae_C > CAISIP01. The sequence goes on along the minus strand of JBIKTP010000013.1, from coordinate 12,609 downwards.
GGATTGATGCCGGTGACCAGCAGGCCGGCCAGCAGCACCAGGGCGCCACCCAGGTAGATGCCGGTGCCCAGTGCCTCGCCCAGAAAGAGATGGCCCCAGGCGACCCCGAACAGCGGCACGAAGAACATCGGCATCATCGAGGCGACCGGTGTGACATGGCGCAGGATGCGCAACTGCAGCCAGAACGCCAGGCTGGAGGTGAACACCCCCAGCACCAGCACCACCAGCACGGCGCTGGTCGACCACTGGGCCTGAGGCAGCTGCGACAGTCCCATCGGCGCGATCCAGGGGATCGCGAACAGGTGCAGCGGGCCGGCGATCGCCAGCGGGTCGATGCGCCGCGCGGTGCGCTTCATCATCGGTATCGAGAGGCCGAAACACACCGCACCCAGCGAGGCCGCCAGCGTGCCCAGCAGCACGGTCGGCGTGGGCTGGATCGGCCCGAGCTGCACGATCAGCCCGACACCAACGGCGCCGAAGATGCAGCCGGCGATCTTGCCGACCGTCAGCGTGTCCTCCTTGAACCAGGCCGAGATCAGCGCGCCATAGACCACACCGGTCGAGTTGACGAGTGCCACATAACCGGCTGGCAGCCAGACCGAGGCCTGGGAGAACAGGAAGAAGGGCGCAGCCACCACGACCAGCGCCAGCAGCGTCATCTCGCGCCAGTCGCGCCAGGGCCAGCGCTGGCCGAGCAGGCGCATGATGAGCGCCAGGGTCAGCGTGGCCACGACGATGCGCCCCATGGCCAGCACGCCGGGGCCCAGCTCCGGGCTTGCGATGCGCATCATCGGAAAGGTGCCGCCCCACAGGGTCGACAGCAGCAGCAGTTGCAGAAAGTGGCTCGCCTTCACCGGTGGTATTGTCACCGGTCCATGAAACCCCGTGATGTCACCGATGTCCGCCGCGAGGCCCGCCTGCTGTGGAAGCTCGCCTGGCCGATCCTGATCGGTCAGCTGGCCACGGTGGGCATGAGCGTGGCCGATGTCGCGATGGCCGGCCATTCGTCGGCCCAGGACCTGGCGGGCGTGTCGCTCGGTGTTTCGGTGTGGCACATCGTGATCGTGACGCTGATGGGCCTGTTGATGGCGGTGAACCCGATCGTGTCGCAGCACATGGGGGCGGGCGAGCTGGGGCGCATTCCGCAGGTGGTGCGTCAGGGCCTGTGGAACGCGCTGGGCGTGGGCCTGGTGGCGATGGTGCTGGCCAACCTCGGCGCGCTGGTGTTCGAGACACTGGATATCGAACCCGCCGTGCGCACGCTGGCGCGCGATTTCGTGTTCGTGATCAGTTTCGCCCTGCCGGCCTTCTGCTGTTACCGCACCTTGTACGGCTACAGCGCCAGCGTGAACCAGACCAAGCCGCTGATGGTGATCGCGTTGATGGCCCTGGCGCTGAACATCTTCATCAACTGGCTGCTGGTGTTCGGCAACCTGGGCTTTCCGCGTCTGGGCGGGCTGGGCTGCGCCTGGGCCACGCTGCTGTGTGTCTGGTTCGATCTGGTCGCCATGGTGTGGTGGGTGCGCCGCTCGCCGGCCTACCGCAGCACCCAGCCGTTCACCGGCTTCGAGGGCCCGCGCTGGCCCGAGATCCGCCAGTTGCTGCGGCTGGGGGCGCCGATCGGTGTCACCTATTTCGCCGAGACCAGCGCCTTCAGCCTGATCGCGCTGCTGGTCGCCGGCTTCGGCACCGCGCAGGTGGCTGCGCACCAGATCGCGCTCAACTTCGCATCCCTGGTGTTCATGGTGCCGATGAGCCTGGGGCTGGCGCTGCTCACGCGGGTTGGCCAGGCGCTGGGCGCGCAGGACCCGGCAGAGGCGCGGTTCCGGGCCTGGGTCGGGGTGGCGATGGCCTTGCTCGTGGCCACTGTGTCGGCGGTGCTGATCGCATTCAGCACGGCGCAGATCGCGGCCGCCTACACCAGCGACGCCGCCGTGGCTGCGCTGGCCGCCCAGTTGCTGGTGTTCGCGGCCCTGTTCCAGTTGCCCGATGCGATACAGGTGGCGGCGAGTTGCGCGATTCGCGCCTACAAGGTCACCCGCACGCCCATGGTCATCCATCTGGCCGCGTTCTGGGGCCTGTGCCTGCCGCTGGGTTGCGTGCTGGGCCTGGCGCCTGGCTGGCTGCCCTGGCATCCCTCGCAGGCGATGGGCGCGCAGGGCTTCTGGATCGCCCTGGTGGCGGGCCTGTCGATTGCCGCACTGGGCCTGCTGTGGCTGCTCAACCGCCTGTCGCTGCAGTGGATGCGGCGCGTACCATGACTGCTGGAAAGGAAGACCGCATGACCACCACCACACCACCCACCGACGGTTTCACCACGGCCCGCTTCGACGGGGTGCGCCGCGCCTTCGACAGCCTGTTCGCCGACGGGCTGGACCCGGGTAGCGCCGTGGCGGCATGGGTCGACGGGGTGCCGGTGGTCGACCTGTGGGGTGGCCACAGTGACGGCGCGCGCACCCGGCCCTGGCAGCGCGACACGCTGGTGAACGTGTGGTCGGTGTCCAAGGGGGTCATGGCGATGGCGGCAGCCATCCTGGTGGACCGCGGCCGGCTGGACTATCGTGCGCCGGTTGCGCGGTACTGGCCGGAATTTGCGCAGGGTGGCAAGGCGGCCATCACGGTGGACCAGGTGATGTCGCACCAGGCCGGTCTCGATGGCGTGAATGTGCCGATCAGCGACGACGCGCTGTATGCCTGGACGCCGTTTGTCGACGCGATTGCGGCCATGGCGCCGCTGTGGGCGCCGGGCAGCCGTTGCGTCTACCACCCGGTCACCTATGGCCACATCGTGGGCGAACTGATCCGCCGCATCGACGGCCGCAGCCCCGGGCGTTTCATCGCCGAGGAGATCACCGGCCCGCTCGGACTGTCGTTCTACATCGGTCTGCCCGAGGCCCAGGACCACCGCGTGGCCGAGATGTCGGCGCATGACAAGGCCTACGACTGGATCCGCCAGGGCGAGAAGAGCGCCTACCCGCATTCCTTCCGCAACCCCACCCTGCTGGCGACCATTCCCAACAGCCGCGCCTGGCGCGCTGCCGAAGTGCCGGGCGCCAACGGCCAGTCGGATGCACGGTCACTGGCCACCCTGTACGGTGCGCTGGCCTGCGGCGGCGCGCTGGACGGGCACCGCCTGCTGTCGCCCGAGGCACTGCGCCTGGCCACGGCCGTGCGTTTCGACGGTGTGGACGCCTGTTCGCTGGCGCCGACCGTGTTCGCGGCGGGCTTTCGCATCGGCGCCATCGGTTTCGGGCAGCATGTGGGCGCGGGCCATTTCGGCCACACCGGCTGGGGCGGCTCGGTGGCCTTTGCCGACCCGGCACGGCGGCTGGGTTTCGCGTTTGTCACCAGCCGGCTGCTGGGCTTTGACGACGGTGTCGACCCGCGGCGGGCGCGCTTGCTGGACGCGGTGTACGCGGCGCTGTAGCGGCAGCGCTTGCCGGGGGCGCCCGGTTGCGCCCCGTGTGGCTGGTCTGGTCGGGACGGTCTGGATCACGCGATTAACCATGAAAAATGAAAATTCAATTTTCAATATTCATGGAAAATGAGCTAGCATCGCCCCATGATTTTTCGCCCGTCGCTTGAGCGCTCTGTCGAACGTGCATTGCGGCGATCCCGCGCAGTCATCCTTGCCGGCCCTCGGCAGGTCGGCAAGACAACGCTGGCGCGGCGATGGCTGGCGATGGACAGTCCCCGCTATTTCGATCTGGAGTCGCTCGATGGCGCCGCGCGACTGGCCCAGCCCCAGGAGATGCTCAAGTCATTGCAGGGGCTGGTGGTGATCGACGAGGTGCAACGCGCACCTGAGCTTTTCCCGGTGCTGCGCGCATTGATGGATCGCAGTGATGTGATGGGGCAGTATCTGCTCCTGGGCAGTGCATCCCCTGCGCTCTTGCGCCAGGCGAGTGAGTCGCTGCTCGGTCGCGTCGAGGTGATCGAGGTGACAGGGTTCAATCTGGACGAGGTCGGGCTGCACCGGCAACAGGCGCTTTGGCTGCGCGGCGGTTATCCGCGCGCCTTTCTGGCGGATGACGATGCTGACAGCGTGGCCTGGCGTGAGCAGGCCATCGCGCGATTTGTCGAACAGGACCTGCGTCAGTTGGGACTCGAGATTGCGCCCCTGGCCATGATGCGCTTCTGGCGGATGCTGGCGCATTTTCATGGGCAGATCTGGAACGCCGCGCCGGTGGCGCAGTCCCTGGGCGTATCGCAGCCCACGGTCCGCCGCTATCTGGATGTCCTGAGCCATGCCTTCATGGTGCGCCAACTGCAGCCCTGGCACGCCAACCTGGGAAAGCGGCAGGTCAAGGCGCCAAAGATCTATTTCCGTGACACAGGTTTCCTGCATGCCTTGATGGGCATCCGCACCATGGACGAGCTGCTCACCCATCCACATTCAGGCGCCAGCTGGGAGGGTTTCGCGCTGGAGCAGGTCCTGCGGCTCGCCCAACCCGACGAGGCGTACTTTTGGGCCACCCATCAAGGGGCGGAGCTGGACCTGCTGATGCTGCGCGGCCGGCAGCGCATCGGCGTCGAGTTCAAGCGTACGGATGCTCCCAGGACCACCAGCAGCATGCACATTGCCATGGCGGATCTGAAACTGGACGCACTGTATGTGGTGTACCCCGGTCTGCACCGTTATCGGTTGGCCGACGGGATCGAGGCCGTCCCGCTCGGTGCCTTGTTGCCCGGCGACTGACCGGTTGCGCTGCGACCCTGGCGCTCAGCCCCCGCCCTCTGCCATCTGCAGCACCCGCTCCCAGTGCTGCGCATCGACCGGCGTGATCGACAGCCGGTTGCCCCGGCGCAGCAGCAGCATGTCGGCCAGTGCTGTATCCGCGCGCAGCTCGGCCAGCGGGATCAGGCGGGTCTTGCGCATGGCCTGCACGTCACACAGCAGCCAGCGGGGTGCCCCGGGTCTGGACGCGGCATCGAAGTAGGGCGACTTCAGGTCGAACTGGGTGGGGTCTGGCCGGGTGCCGGACGCGATGCGCGCGATCCCCGCAACGCCGGGCGCAGGACAGCTGGAGTGGTAGAACAACACGCCGTCGCCCACCTGCATCGCGTCGCGCATGAAGTTGCGCGCCTGGTAGTTGCGCACGCCGGTCCAGGCCACGGTGCGTTTGGGCGCGGCCATCGCGTCGTCGATGGAGCACTCCGAGGGCTCGGATTTCATCAGCCAGTACTGCGTCGTCATGGCCCGGCATTGTGCGCCAAGGCGCCAGCGCTCAAATGGCGATGGTCATCCCGCCATCCACGATCAGCACCTGCCCGGTCATGAAGGCCGAGGCGTCGCCGGACAGGAATACGGCGGTGCCGGCCAGGTCCTGCGCGGTACCCCAGCGCTTCATGGGAGTGCGGTTGCGGATCCATTCGTAACGCGCCGGGTCGGCGCGAAAGCCGGTGTTGATGTCGGTGGCGATGTAGCCAGGCGCGATGCAGTTGACCGTGACGCCCCGGGTGGCCACCTCGGAGGCCATGCCGCGCGCGAGGCCTTCCAGCGCGGCCTTGGCGGTGATGTAGGCGGTGTTGGTGCCGCGGCCGATGCGGGCGTTGACCGACGAGATCATCACCACCCGGCCCCAGCCACGCTGCACCATCTTCACGGCCGCCTTGCGCGACAGCCGGAAACAGCTGTCCAGCGCGACGTCCATCGAGACCCGCCAGTCGTCGTCGCTGATGTCGAAGAAGTCGCGCGCGACACCGAAGGCCGCGTTGTTGATCAGGATGTCCAGATGCCCGAACTGCGCCTCGATCGCGTCGATGGCAGCATCGGCCGCAGCCCGGTCGCGCACGTCGAAGGCGGCCACGGCGGCCTTGCCGCCGGCGGCTTCGATCTCGGCCTGCCGTGCAGCAAGCGTGGCGGGGTCCCGGCCGTTCAGCACCACGGTGGCGCCGGCCTGGGCCAGGCCCTGCGCCATGGCGAACCCGAGGCCGCGCGAGGCGCCGGTGACGAGGGCCACGCGGCCGTCCAGCGAAAAGGCAGAGGTCATGGCAGATGCTCCCGGTGTCGGGGCGGGGTTCAGCCGCCCATGTAGAGGCCGCCCGTCACCAGGATCGCCTCGCCGGTGATGAAACTGGCGGCATCGCTGCACAGGAAGGCGATCAGGCTGGCCACTTCGTCCGGCCGGCCCAGGCGCTTGAGCGGCGTGTTGGCGATCACTTCGGCGCGCTTCGTGGCCAATGAACGGGCCACCATCGGGGTGTCGATCATCCCCGGCGACACGGCATTGACCCGGATGTCCGGCCCCAGTTCACGCGCCAGCGTGCGGGTGAAGGAGATCAGCGCGCCCTTGGTGGCGCCGTAGTGGGCATGCTCCACGCTGCCACCGGTGTGGCCGGACTGCGAGGCGAGGTTGACGATGGCCCCGCCCTTGTGCATGACCGCTGCGGCCTGGCGCACCAGATAGAACACGCCGTTCAGGTTGACGGCCATGGTGGTTTCCCACTGGGCATCGGTCATCGTGCGCACCAGCTGGTCTTCGTAGATGGCAGCGGCCGGCACGAGGAAGTCGAGCCGGCCGAAGCGGCTGATGCAGGCATCCACCAGCGTCTTCGCGTCCTGTGAGCGGCTGGCGTCGTAACGCATTGCCTGCACCCGCTTGCCGCTCGGGTCCAGCGACCGGGCGACATTCGCTGCCGCCCCTTCGTTGACGTCGCCCAGCAGCACGCGCGCGCCACAGGCATGGAAATAGGCGGCGGTGGCGCTGCCGATGCCGCCGCCAGCGCCGGTGACCAGCAGCACGCGACGCTTGAAGTCGAACATGCCGCCGCCTCAGGCGGAGAAGAGCAAGGAGGCGTCGGGGGTGTAGCGCGCCACCTTCTCGGGGTCGAGCTCCATGCCCAGTCCCGGAGTGTCGGGGATGTTCAGGTACCCCTCGCCATCGACCACGAAGGGTTCGCGCAGGATGCCGTCCACATACGGACTGCCGCCGATGTACTCGACCAGGTCGGTGTCGGGGAAGGCGCTGGCCAGCTGCAGGTCGGCCGCCAGACCGAGCGCGGTGTTCCAGCCGTGGCCGATGTACTTGACGCCGAAGTCGTGGGCCATCCAGGCGATGCGGCGCTGTTCGCTGATGCCGCCCACCTTGGTCACGTCGGGCTGCACGATGTCGAAGGCGCCCTTGACCAGCCAGGGCTGGAAGGTCTGGCGGCGGGTCAGCACCTCGCCGCCGGCGATCGGCACCGGACTCACGCGGCGCAGGTGGCAGAAGTCTTCCAGGGCATCGGGTTTGAGGGCTTCCTCGAACCAGCCGACATCGTGCCTGGCCAGCATGTCGGCGGTGCGCATGGCCCACTTGAGGCCATGCGGCCAGTGGGCGTCGCTGGCCCCGGCGTCGACCAGCAGGCGCGACTCGGGGCCGGCGGCATCCCGCGCGGCGCGCACGATGTCTTCGTCCAGCTTGGCATTCATCGCGCGGCCGAACGGGCCCCAGCCGATCTTGAAGGCCCGGAAGCCGTCCTTGCGGTAGCGGGTGATGACCTTGAACATCTCGGCCGGATGCTCCATCAGCAGCGAGCAGTAGGGCTGCACGCGGGTGCGGTAGGTGCCCCCGAGCAGCCGGCCGACCGGCATGCGGGTGGCCTTGCCCAGGATGTCCCACAGCGCGATGTCGATGCCGCTGATGGCGTGGGTCAGGCTGCCGCCGCGCCCCATCCAGAAGGTGTTCTGGTGCATCTTCTCGGTGACGCGTTCTGGCTCCAGCGCGTTTTCGCCGATGAACAGCGGCTCCAGCACCTTCAGGGCCGCCTGCACCAGCCGGCCGTCGGTGAAGACGCTGCCAAACCCGGTGATCCCGGCGTCGGTGTGCACTGCGATCAGCGCGTGGATCGAGTCTTCCGGCTTGATCTCGGCAGACCAGCCGCCCTTGGGGCTTTCGCCGATCAGCGGCACGGTGGTGATCGCGCGGATCCTGACCGCCTGGAGGGCGCTGGACGGGGACGGGGCAAGGCTCATGGTGGTGCAACCCTTCAGGTCATGGGCTCGGTGACGGCGGATTCGGAGCGGCGCCGGGCGATGATGTTCTCCAGATCGACCTTGTGGATCTCGACGTCGATGTGGTCACTGATGGCGTGGGCCATGTCGTCGATGTCGCCGGAGGCGAACACGCGCATCAGCGTACGGTGTTCCTCGACGATGTCGGCCATGGGTTTGCCGAGCGCCGAGAGGCCGAAGATGATGGTCATCTGGCGCGCGAGCATTTCCCACATGTCGCTGAGCACGGCATTACCGGCAAAGCTGCAGAAGCTGCGGTGAAAGCTGGTGTCGGCGGTGGCGAAGCCGAACACGTCGTTGCGCTCGGCCATGGTTTCCATGTCGTGCACGATCTGCCTGAGTTCGGCCAAATGGGCGGCGTTGTTTTCGCCGCGGCGGATGGCGCTGGCGCCGGCGGTGGTTTCCAGGGCCACGCGCACTTCGATCAGCTGGTCGATGCGTTCGGGCGTCACCGGGGTCAGGCGGATGCCCTTGTAGGGCTCGTTGATCACCACGCCCTGGCTCTCCAGCACCCGCAGGGCCTCGCGCACCGGGACCCGGCTGACGCCCAGCTGGGTGGCCAATTCGGTTTCGATGATGCGGTCACCGGGCAGGATCAGGCCTTCGGAGGCGCCCGCCACCAGGGCATCGATGACCTGGTGCACCAGGGTGCGGGGCTGCAGTTTCAGGAACGCGGGAGGGACCGCCGATGGCGCTTGTTCCACCAGATGAAGCGATTTGCCGTTTGCGTTTCCCATGTGTGCATTGTATACAGTTAAATAATATGCCGGGCAAGCGACGTTCGCGGGTCGAGTGTCGCAGCGCAACACCCAGACCCGTTTTCAAGGAGATGCCGATGGTTTCCCAGCCCGTTCACGAGATCCACTGCCTGTGGGACCAGAAGGTTCCCATGCGCGACGGCATCCTGCTGTCCGCCGACGTCTACCTGCCGCAGGCCGACGGGCCCTTCCCGACCCTGCTGCTGCGCACGCCCTACGAAAGCACGCGGGACGGCCACATCGACTGGGCCGCCTGGTGGGCCCGGCGCGGCTATGCGGTGGTGGTGGAGGACAACCGCGGCAAGTTCGAGTCGCAGGGCGTGTTCTACCCCTACCGAGACGACGGCCCGGACGGGCATGACACCCTGGCCTGGATCGCCGCCCAGCCCTGGTGCAGCGGCAAGATCGGCACCAGCGGGCGGTCCTACGGCGGGCTGTTCCAGTGGCAGCTGGCGCCGCACCGCAGCCCGCACCTGACCGCGATGGCGCCGCAGGTCATCATGGGGGACTATTTCGGCGACTACCACCATACCGGCGGTGCGGTGCAATGGGCCATCACGCTGATGGCGGCGATCACCTTCGCGACCAACGTGGCGTTTGCCCAGCGCGGCTGCGCGCACCTGTTCGGCAACCAGAAGTTCTACCGCACGCTGCCGCTGATCGATGCCGACGTGGCCGCGATCGGGCGGGAGATCCCGTATTTCCGCGACTGGCTGCGCCATTCCGAGGACGACGCCTACTGGCAATCCATCAGCACCGAGAACAAGCTGGAACAGATCGACGTGCCGGTCTACCAGCAGTGCGGCTGGTACGACGCCTACACGGCGGCGAGCTTTCGCATGTGGAACGGCCTGCGCCAGCGCGGCTATTCGGACAAGGCGCGCCGCAACCAGAAGATCTATGTGGTGCCGTGGACACACCATATTCCCGAGGGCTCGCGACTGGGGGACATCGACTTCGGGCCGGATGCCTATGTCGACCTCAACGCCGAGGACCTGCGCTGGTTCGACCACTGGCTCAAGGGCATCGCCAACGGCATCATGGACGAGGCGCCGATCCGGCTGTTCGTCATGGGCCGCAATGTCTGGCGCGGCGAACACGAATGGCCGCTGGCCCGCACCGTGTTCACGCCCTACTACCTGCACAGCGGCGGGCATGCCAATTCACTGCACGGTGATGGCACCCTGTCGCCACAGGCGCCGGGCGATGAGCCGGCCGACCGCTTCGACTACGACCCGGACCATCCGGTGCCCACGCTGGGCGGCAACAACACCACCTGGACGCAGATGAAGTTCGCCGTCGACCAGGTGCTGCCCGGCCCGATCGACCAGCGGCCGGTGGAGCGGCGTGACGACGTGCTCGTCTATACCGGCGAGGTGCTGACGCAGGACCTGGAGGTGACAGGCCCGCTGGAAGTGATGCTCTACGCGAGTTCGTCCGCGCTCGATACCGACTTCACGGCCAAGCTGGTGGATGTGCATCCGGGCGGTCAGGCGATCCATCTGGCGGAGGGCATTCTGCGGGCACGTTACCGCAACGGCTACCAGAACCAGCAGTTGCTGGCGCCCGGCGAAGTGGCGGTGTTCCGCATCGAGCTTGCGCCGACCAGCAATGTGTTCCTGGCAGGCCATCGCCTGCGGGTGGAGATCTCCAGCAGCAACTTCCCGCGCTTCAACCGCAACCTGAACACCGGGGAGGATGTGGCGACCGGCACGCGCTGGCAGGTGGCGCAGCAGACGGTGTTCCATGACCGTGTGCGGGCTTCGCACATCCTGCTGCCCGTGATCCCGTCGGCGCCGGCATGACCCGCCGGGCCGGTGGTGCCGCTCAGGCCGCCGGAATCAGCGGCAGCACGACATGCGAGGGGTGGTCGCGGTCGAGGTGAATGCAGTTGGTGGCGACCACGCTATGGGTATGGCGGCCCAGCGGTTCGCCGGTGTTCGGGTTGATGTCCAGCCGCGGGAAATTGCTGCTGGAGATGTCGACCCGTATCCGGTGGCCGCGCGCAAACAGGTTGCTGGTGGGCGGCAGCGTGATCGTCACGCGGTAGATCTCGCCGGGCTGCAGGAAGGCTTCGCGGTACCAGCCCTCGCGGAAGCGGCAGCGGATGACCGAGTCGCACAGGTTCATGTCGAAGCCCTGCGGGTCGGTGGCCGTGGGCGGGTGCACATCGATCAGCTTGGCGGTGAAGTCGGTGTCCGGTGCGCTCGACGACACCCACAGGTGCACGGTGATCGGCCCGGTCACCTCCATGGCTTCGTCCAGCGGCGGCGTCTGGAACACCAGCACATCCGGCCGCTCCGACAGGCGCGGATACGGCGCGCGGGCGCCGAAGGTCTGCGGCGACTCGCGCTGGTCCAGCGGGCCGGGGCCGAGCACGTAGCGCAGGCGCAGCACCGGGTTGAGGAAACGCGACCACATCGACTCCGGGCCGCCGGCGTCGTCGGGCGGCAGTTCCATGATGCCGCACAGGCCGCCGCCGATGCTGGGAACCGGGTGGGCCGGGTCGAACACATAGCTGCGCGAGGCTGCATCGGCTCCCGGCGGCTGCGCCGAGAGCTGGCCGTCGGCATGGAAATACATCGGTGTCCAGGCGGTGCGAGCCAGCGGCCATTCATGCTCGTCGCGCCAGCAGCCCCCATGGTCGATGCGGCCCTGGGCATTGCGCCGGCCGCTTCCGCCGCCCATGACGAAGATGCGCACGGGCGGCGCCTGTTCGAGCGCATTGTCCTGGTCGCGCAGCGTGCGCTCGAAGAAATGCAGCTGCTCGGCAAAATAGCGCTGCACGCCCCAGACGCTGTCCGGGCCGAAGTCCACGTCGTTCATGAAACTCGACTCGCCGCGCATGCCGCCATGGCCCCAGGGCCCGACGACCAGCCGCTGGTGCTGACGGTTCTGGCGCGCCATGGCCGCGAAGTATTCGGTCATCGCGTGCGGGTAGGCGTCGTACCAGCCGGTGCTGAAGGTGCCGGGAATGTCGGCATGCGCCTGGAAGTGGGCCGGATAACAGTTGCGCGGCTCGTCCCACCAGGCGTCGCGCACCCCGCGGGTGTAGTAATTCAGCAGGATCTCTTCGAGCTTCGGGGTGTGGCGCAGCGAGAGCTGGCCGGCCTTCCATGGGGTGCCCAGCAACAGCTGGCGCATGTTGCGCAGGTCTTCCCAGACCTCGGCCTGTTTCTCGGGCGCGTCGCGGATGTCCTGCGCGTCCTGGGCATGGACGAACAGCGCCCAGAACATCTGCAGCTGCATGGCGCCGCCCTCGCGGCCCTGGTGCTGGTAGTTGTCGGTCGGGGTGACGTCGGGCCAGATCGCGCTCAGGTGCGGCGGGCGCTCCAGCGCGGCGCGCACCTGGGTGACGGCGGCGAACGAACTGCCCACCATGCCCACGCGGCCATTGCTCCAGGGGCGGCTGGCGATCCATTCGATCGTGTCGTAGCCGTCCCGGCCTTCGTGGGGGGTGGCGGTGTGCTCGTAGTCTCCGCTGCCCTGCGACTGCTTGCGGTCGCGCAGGTCCTGCAGGGCCACCACATAGCCCAGGGGCGTGAAATAGTCGGCGATCTCGGAGTAGCGCCGGTCGGTCTTGTCGTACGGCGTGCGGCAAAGGACGGTGGGAAAGGGGCCGGCGAGCGGCTCGCCATCGCGGGCCGGGCGAAACAGGTCGGTGGCCAGTCGGATGCCGTCCCGCATCGGGATGAAGACATCCCGGTAGACGACGATTCCAAACCGTTCTCCCTGTCGGGACATCGGGTTGTTGCGCATCATCTGCAGATTGTATACTTTTATGAAATATGCTAACCTGACCGTGGTCCATGCCGCAGGGTCGGGTCGGACTGTCGGTGGCGAGGTGGATCGGTG
>JBIKTP010000012.1:0-13776 GCA_044348035.1 Burkholderiaceae bacterium | reverse complement strand
ACGCAGGAGCAGGTCGACCTGTCGACAATGACGATGATCAGAAGCCGCATGAAATGGCTTTTTCAGACCGGAATCGATCCCGATCACGCGCATCCCCGGCTTGGCAATCCGACGGGTTGATGAAATTCGCAAAAACTTCGGCCCGATGCCGTGGGCGCCGCTGGCCTGGGTCTGGATTTACCATTCATCATCGCATTTTCTGCATTCAAATGCATAAAATACAACGATGTTGCCAAGAAACTTGACCGCTGCCCTGCAGGACGACCTGGCCAACTACCCCGCTGTAGCGCTGCTGGGACCACGGCAGTCGGGCAAGACAACCCTCGCCCGCGAGATTGCCAACCGCCATGGCGGTGTCTATCTGGATCTGGAGTCCGAGCGGGACCGCGCCAAACTTGCGTCACCGGAGTTGTATCTCGGCGAGCGAACCAGCCAACTGGTCGTGCTGGACGAAGTCCACCGGGCACCCGGCCTGTTTCCAGTGCTACGCGGACTGATCGATACTGCGCGGCGTGAAGGTCGCCGCAGCGGCCTCTACCTGTTGCTGGGGTCCGCGTCCCTGGATCTGCTGCAGCAGGCCGGCGAGAGTCTGGCTGGGCGCATTGCCTATCGGGAACTCACCCCCTTGCATGTGCGGGAACTGCCTGCGGATGCCGCAGACACCCTGTGGTACCGTGGTGGCTTCCCGGAGAGCTATCTTGCCCACAGTGACGCATTCAGCCTGCGTTGGCGCGAGGACTTCATCCGCGCCTACGTCGAGCGGGATATTCCCCTGTTCGGTGGGCGTGTCGGCCCACAGGCGCTGTACCGGCTCTGGGGAATGCTGGCCCACCAGCAGGGTGCACTGGTCAATGCCTCTGTACTCTCTCGCAGCCTCGGTGTCGACACCCGGACCGTCAATCGCTACCTGGACCTCCTGGTGGAGATGTTCCTCGTTCGCCGCCTGAACCCCTGGTACGTCAACATTGGAAAGCGCCTGACCAAATCGCCCAAGCTGTATGTGCGCGACAGCGGGTTGCTGCATGCATTGCTGGGGCTTGCCAGCAAGGAGGACGTGCTGGGCCATCCGGTATCCGGCGCAAGCTGGGAAGGATTTGCGATCGAGAACCTGGTGACTGCTGCGGGACCGCAGACACAGGCCTATTTCTACCGAACCGCCAAGGGGGCAGAGATCGACTTGCTGCTGGTGTTTCCCGGCAATGCGTTGTGGGCGATCGAAATCAAGCACAGCCTCAGTCCCAAGGTGGGGCGTGGTTTCCACGCTGCCATCGGGGATCTGCAACCGGCGCGACAAATTGTGGTGTACCCGGGCCATGAGCCTTACGCCATGGGTGACTCCATCCAGGTCATGCCCTTGCGAACACTGTGCGACGAGCTTGCCACCCGTTAGCAGGCATACTGTATACAATCATCCAAACCCACCAGGAGCCCCGCATGACCTCTCCCCTCGGCCCCTCCACCGTCTCCTGCAGCATCGACCTGCAGGCCAGCGGCAAACGTGTCGGCCACCTGCGCATCAACAAGATCACCAACACGGCCGGCTGGGCCAGCACCTTCATCCACATCGGATGCGTCGTCAACGGGGACGGGCCCACCGTGCTGGTGCTGGCCGGCAACCACGGCGACGAGTACGAGGGCCAGGTGGCCGCGATGCGGCTGCTGCAGGAACTGCAGCCCGAGCAGGTGACCGGCCGGGTCATCATCATTCCGCTGCTGTCGCCTGCGGCGTCCAGGGGCAACACCCGCAACTGGCCGTCGGGCGCCAACTTCAACCGGGCCTTCCCCGGCCGCCCCGACGGCCCGCCGCATGAACAGCTGGCCGACTACCTCACCCGCGTGCTGTTCCCGATGGCCGACGTGGTGATCGATATGCATTCCGGCGGGCGCAGCGCCTGGTTCCTGCCCTGCTCGCACATGCATGTGGTCGACGACCCGGTGCAGCGCAAGGCCATGCTCGAAGCCATGGAAGCCTGGTGCACCGACCACCATTACCTCTACATCGACGTCAACGGCAACGGCCTGCTGCCGGTGGAGGCCGAGAACCAGGGCAAGCTGGTGATCACCACCGAACTCGGTGGCGGTGGCCGCACGCCGGCGCCGATCCACAAGCTGGCCTGGAGCGGGCTCAACAACGTGCTGCGCCATGTGGGCGTGTGCAAGGGCGAGGTGCTGACACGGGCCTCGCTGGGCCTGCCGCCGGCCGTGATCATCGACGGGCGGGACCCGCGCAACATCGTCGTGTCGCCCGAAGACGGCATGTTCGAGGCGATGCTGGAGCCCGGCGAACGCGTGGCCGCCGGTCAGCCGGTGGGCCGCCTGTGGTTCATGGACCGCCCCGACCGCCCGGCCGAACTGCTGCGCTCGCCCAGTGACGGCATCGTGGTGGTGACCAAGGCGATCCCGATCACCGAGCAGGGAGACTGCGTGTTCGTGGTGGGGACCCCCATCGCCCGCGAAGCCTTGCTGTAGCGCGCAACGCCAGCCGCCTCACGGATCCGGCGCGGCGGCAGGCACCTGCTTCAGGGTGGCCAGCACCGTCTGCAAGCCCTGGCGCAGCTGTTCCAGCGAGGGTGTCGCATTCAAGCTGATGCGCACGGCATCGGGCACCGGGCTGCGGCCCACCGCAAAATGGTCCATGGTGCGCACCAGCACGCCAGCGCGGCGCAGCTGCGCTGCAAAAGGCCCGGCGCGCCAGGGTTCGGGCAGCGGCAGCCACACATGCGGGAAGCTCTCCGCCCAGCGCATCGGGACTTCGCTGAGCACGCGGCGCGCCAGCGCCAGGCGTTCGGCAATCTGCTGGCGCTGCAGCGTGATCAGATGCTCCGCATCGCCGCTCTCCAGCCAGCGTGTCGCGATCTCCGGCATCAGCGGCGCCACCATCCAGCAGTCTGCCCGGATGCTTGACGCCACCTTGTCCAGCCACTGCGGTGGCGCTTCCAGATACCCGACCCGCAGGCCCGGCGCCATGACCTTGCTGAAGCTCGCCATCAGGAAGGACTGGTCGGGTACCAGGGTGGACAGTGCCGGTGGCGGCTGCTGCAGGGCCGCCGCATGCACCACATCTTCCATCAGCAGAAGCCGGCGCTTGCGCACCACCGCCGCGATCGCATCGCGCCGGGCCGGGTCCATGCTGGCGGTGGTCGGGTTGTGCAGTGTCGGGCAACAGAACAGCAGCTTGGTGCCGAAGGTCTGGGCGGCGCGGTCCAGCGCGTCGGGAAGGATGCCTTGCGCATCCACCGCCAGGCCCACCACCTGCAGACGCAGGGAGCGCGCCAGGGCGAGCATGCCGGGGTAACTCAGCGGCTCGGTCAGCAAGGTGTCTCCCGGCCGCGCAATGGTGCGCAGCACGCCTGCCAGTGCATGCTGCGCGCCGTGGGTGACCATCACCCGCTCCCAGTTGCCCGTGGTGCCGAAGCGCGTCAGCCACCGGGCGCCGGCCATCCGGTGCTGGGTGGCCCCGGCTTCCGGCTGGTATTTCAGCACGCGTGCCATCTGGGCCGGCGCCTGGCCCAGGGCCGTGAGGGCGCGCAACAGGGCGCCGGCATCGTCGGTGGGAATCGCGATGTTGTGGGCCAGGTCGATCGTGTGCGCCGCGGCGGCGGTGGAGGCATCCTCGGTGCTGGTGTCCAGGTTGCGCACGAAGGTGCCGTCGCCCACCCGAGCGGTGGCCAATGCCTGGCGTTCCAGGCTGGCGTAGGCCCGGCTTACGGTGCCGGTGGTCACGCCCAGCCGCTTGGCCAGCACGCGGTGGGGCGGGAGTTTCTCGCCAGGCGCGAGTTGGCCGGTCTCAATGGCCTGCGCCATTTCGGTGGCGATGGCCAGGTAACGCGGCGTCTTGCCGGAGTTGCCGGCCGGGGGGACATGCATGGACGAGTGCCTCGGTAGGTTGCGGCCGGGAATCCGGGCCCCTGATTTTGCCGCCAGCCAGCCATTAGTACTGCTAATTCTGTGCCGAATGATTCTTCGTTTGCCACCCGGAGGTGCACGCGGCACACTGCACGCGCGATCGATGGCCCCGGACTCCGGGCCCGAACGCTCCGAAGGACAACGACATGCCGGATATTCGAATTGCCGCAGGCGCTCCAGCGGCGCTGCTGATGCTCCGAGATGCGCAGGGCGAACGTCCCCTGCCGGCCCTGTGGCTGCGCGCGCGCAGCCCCGACCCGCTGGAGCGCGACGAGGTCACCGGGCAACGCCTGACCAATCCCCACCAGCTGCCCGACGACCTGCGCCTGACCGACGCGCGCAACGAGGGGGGTCGCCTGCGGCTGTCGTTCAGCGATGGCCACTCCAGCCTGTTCGACCCGCAGGAGCTCATCGACGGTGCGGTTCTCGACGAAGGCTGTCCGGCCGCCCGCGCCTGGCGCGCCGACCTGTCGCCATTGCCCATCCACCAGTGGCCCGAGCTCGACCGCGACGACAAGCTGTTTGCGGCCACCCGCGACCTGATCGAATACGGCTTTGTGCTGATCCATGCCACGCCGACCGACCCGAAGGCCATCCTGGACATCGCGCGGCGCTTCGGCTTCGTGCGCGAGACCAACTTCGGCAGCTTCTTCGAGGTGTATTCGCGCCCCAACTCGACCGACCTGGCCTACCGGCCCGTGGCACTGGGCCCGCACACCGACAACCCCTACCGCACGCCGGTGCCGGGCCTGCAGTTGCTGCACTGTCTGCAGAACGAGACCTCGGGCGGCCTGTCCACGCTGGTCGACAGCCTGGCCGTCGCCGAGCAGCTGCAGCGCGAGGACCCCGAGGGGTTTGCCTTGCTCAGCCGCATACCGGTGCGCTTCGAATACCGCGATGCGGGCACGCAGCTGGTGGCCGTGAAGCCGATGATCGAGCTCGATGGCATGGGCCAGATGATCGGCGTGCACTACAGCCCGCGGCTGGACGACATCCCGCTGATGCCCGACGCCGACACCCGCCGCTACCACCGCGCCCGCAAGCGCTTCGGCCAGCTGTTCGAAGATCCGCAGTACGAGCTGCGCTTCAGGCTCGACCCCGGCCAGCTGATGATGTTCGACAACAACCGGGTGCTGCACGGCCGCACCTCCTTCGACCCGTCCGAGGGGCACCGCCAGCTGCAGGGCTGCTACATCGACCGGGACGGCCCGCGCAGCCTGTACCGTGTGCTCAAGCGCCGCCTCGCCACCCATTGACCCCTTCTGGAGCAGACCCATGAACACCGTTGACTTCGTGCAGATGAAAGATGGCACCGCGCAGGAATACCATTTCCTGCACGGGCTGGAGACCGACTACATCCGGGCGCTGCCCGACCGGCTGCTGCTGGCACTGGAGCGCCTGGGTGACTCCCTGCAGGGCTACAAGGTCAGCCGCCTGGCGCATTCGCTGCAGAGCGCCACGCTGGCCGAGGCCGATGGCGCCGACATCGAGACCATCGTCGCCGCGCTGATCCACGACCTGGGGGACGAGCTGGCCCCCGAGAACCACTCGCAGCTGGCTGCTGCCATCATCCGGCCCTATGTGCGGGCAGAGGTCACCTGGATCATCGAGATGCACGGCCTGTTCCAGATGAAGTACTACGCCCATCATTACGGGCGCGACCCGAACGGCTACCTGGCCTACAAGGACCATCCCTGGTTCGACGCCTGCTGCCGTTTCTGCGAGCGCTACGACCAGGCGGCCTTCGATCCGGCCACGCCGACCAAGCCGCTGTCGTATTTCGAGCCGATGCTGCGCGAGGTGTTCGGCCGGCCGGCGTTCGATCCGGCGATCCTCAAGGAATTGCCGAAGGCGTGAGGCAGGCGGCTGCACAGCCCTCGCGAGCCTTCGGGGGCTGTGCTCCGGGAGATTCCGGCTGTCAGCCGCACGGCACTCAGGGTCGGTGCTGCAGCTTTGTGCGCCACTGCGCCAGGTCGATGCCCTGCTCCAGCGGGAACACCGGGCGCGGCGCCCGTTCGTAGCGCCGGGTGGTGCAGTCCGGGCCGGCCAGGGCTCCGCTGTCGCACACGATCACCTCGCCGGCGATGGGCTCGAACGCCGCACGGAAATGCTGTGCCGACTTGAGCGCCACCACACGGTATGCCTGCGGGTCGATGCCGAAGGCCTTGAACTGCTGCTGGTCCCACATCTGCGCGGCATGGGTGACGACCAGGATGGCAATGCCCTGCACCTGCAGCACCGCCGTCGGCCCCCAGCTGCGCTGCTGGCCGCCGATCATCGGGCCGTCGCCGGTGTAGAGCCCCTCGCCGCGCCAGCGCAGACGCCCGCGCAGCGCAAGCGGCCCGCCACCCAGGCGCGGGTCGCTCTTGCCGCCGAGCAGGACGTCCACCTCGGCCCCCACCGGCTGGCCCTGCAACTGCGCGGCCACGGCGGGGTCGACCATCGGCCCGAAGCAGGCCTGCGGCACGCCGGCGTCGAGCAGGGCGGCCAGCAGGCTGGTCGCATCGCCGTAGGCGCCTCCGCCGGGGTTGTCCGCATAGTCGGCCACCACCAGCGGGCCGCGCCCGGCAGGCCAGTCCAGGCAGCGCGCGGCCGCTTGCGCGACGCTGAGGTAGTCGGTCAGCCGCGCGAAGCGCGCGTCCCACATGGCGCCGGCCAGGTGGTCGGCGAAGGACTGGTGCTGCGCCAGTGCGCCCTGGCAGGTGACCAGCACCGTGGGGCCCATCTCCGGCAGGTCGGCATGGCTGAATCCGGCATTCAGGCTGACCGCGAAGGCGTCCGCATGGGCCGCCTCGTAGGCACGGGCCTCGGCCAGCCACTGCAGCATCGGCCCCCGGTCGGTACGCCCGCCGGAGCTCTCGCCCAGCATCGGCAGCGTGGCGCGCAGCGTGACGGGCCGGATCTCGCCTGCCATCGCGCGGTGCAGCAGCCCCGCCGCCTGCGCGCCGGTGCGGCGCATGTCCACATGCGGGTAGGTCTGGTAGGACACGATGATCTGCGCCTGCGCGCACATCGCGCGTGTCACGTTGGCATGCAGATCGAGGGTGATCGCGATCGGCAGATCCGGCCCGACGACGGCGCGCAGGCGCCCCAGCAGTTCCCCCTCGCCATCGTCGTGACGGGTCGTGGACATCGCGCCATGCAGCCCCAGCGCAATGCCGTCGAGCGCGTCGCGGTGGCGATGGGCAGCATCGACGATCAGCCCCGCCAGCCGCTCGAACGCCTCCTCGGTGACCGGTCCGCCAGGGTTGGCGGAGGCGCTCAGCACATGGAGCAGCTGCCACCCCTGCAGCCGTGCCACATCCAGGAAGCCGCCCAGCTCGGTGTTGGCATGGCCGCGGGCCGCGATGGCCGCGTCGCCCTGCAGGCAGCGCGACCGTGCCATGAAGTCCGCATGGGTGGTGTGCCTGCGGCTGAAGGTGTTGGTTTCGTGCGCGAACTCTGCGCTCAGGACGGTGAAAGGCATCAGCAAAGTATCGGACATGCCGGTCTGATCCGGCAAGGCTGTACTGAATGCAGCCCTGCCCCAGAGCCTGGTGGAGACAGACCAGGACACCGCGAACATGCCCATCCCTGGTATCGAACTGAGCGAGGCGGACGCCAAGATCCAGTTGGTCTCGCAACCCATCGCCGAGCCAGGAGGGCATCACCGTGCGGGGGCGCATCCTGAGCGCGCGCGAAGGGCTGGACACTCCTTTCCCGCGCAAGATCAAGGGCGCGGCGATCTCGCAGGACGATCCGGACCTGCTGGTCGCCGACCGTTTCGTGCTCAGGGATGACAACCGGATCGTGTTCTGCCGGCCGGACGGAAGCGATCCGGTGGTGGTGTAGCAGGCACAGCGGGATGCGGAGCCCGGGAGCATGCGGGTACGATCCGGGTGTCCTTTTGTCGCCGGAGGCGCTGGTGCCGTCTGAATCCGAACTGCTGGTCGTGTGTCTGTGTGCCGAATGGTGCGGGGTCTGCCGCGAGTACCGGGCCCGTTTCCAGGAGGTGCAGGGCCGTCTGGCCGGCGTGCGTTTCCGCTGGATCGACATAGAGGACGAGGCCGACCTGGTCGACCCGGTGGCGGTGGATGACTTTCCCACGGTGCTGATCCTGCGCGACAGCACACCGGTGTTCTTCGGCACGGTGCGGCCGCAGGCAGAGGCGCTGGAGCGCCTGGTGCGCGACCGCCTGGCCGGCGCCGGACCGGCCGGGCCGATTCCCCGCGATGTCACTGAACTGGCGCAGCGGCTGTGTGCCGGGGCGTGACACGCATGACCGGTCGTCCTCCAAGATGGCAAGCGCGCTGCTAACATTGCTTCGGGGCGTGGTCGTGGGTCTTTCTGCTCCGCCATCGACCTGATACTCGTAACCTCGTAACCTCGCAACCTCGTTGAACTCGGGAACCACCGGTATGGACACACAAGCAATTCAGAACTTCCTCAGTACCACTGCAATCGAAGTCGCCGTCAAGGTGCTGGCTGCCATCGCATTCTGGGTGGTCGGGCGCTGGCTGATCGGGCGGGTGATCACCATGATGCAGGCGGCCATGGGCCGCAACAATGTCGACCCGACACTGACCAAATACCTGGGCTCCATCGTCGCGATTGCACTCAACATCGCGCTTGTGCTGGGCATCCTGGGCTACTTCGGCATCCAGACCACCTCGTTCGCGGCATTGCTGGCCGGCGCGGGTATCGCCATCGGAGCGGCTTGGAGCGGCCTTCTGGGCAATTTTGCCGCAGGCGCATTCATGTTGGTTCTTCGGCCGTTCAAGGTGGGCGACTTTGTCAGCATCGGCGGCGTGGTCGGGACCGTGCACGAGCTTGGCTTGTTCGGAACGACCGTCATCACCCCCGACAACGTGATGACCATTGTGGGGAACGGGAAGGTCTTCGGCGACACGATCCAGAATTTCTCGGTTTTGCCGGTGCGCCGAGTGGACAGAGTGGCCCAACTTGCCAACGGAGTGGACCCGCTGGAGGCTATCACCCGGTTCAAGGCGGCCGTGGCGTTGATCCCCAACGTTTCCAGGGACATGCCGCCGGAAGTCAACCTGATCGACATGCGTCTGGAGGGCCCGCAGATTGCGGTGCGGCCCTATACCCACACCGACCACTACTGGCAGGTGTATTTCGACACCAACGCAGCCATCGTGCGGGTCTGCACTGAAGCGGGCTGGCCGGTGCCTTCCGCCACCCACACCATGCGCCAGCAGGGTTGATCGACCGGCGCGGGCCGGAACGCGCAGGCTGAGCTCGGGTTCATCGCGCGGCACGGCCTGCAGGACGCGTTTCGCCACGCCGATCGCCCTGTGGTCTAGGCGGTCGGCGTCGGCACGTCCTCCGTCACCACCGCCAGGTTCTGCCCGGCCCGCACATGGCCCAGCAGCCCGTGGGCGTACAGCGTGCCGCCCGACTGGAAGAACACCGGCTCGGGTGCCAGTTCGGGCCGCGCAAGCTGGTGCATCCGGCCGGCCAACTGGCCCGCCACGACCGGGTCGCCCAGCTCGAAGCAGCGCTCGAAGTACCCGTCGCAGGGCGCGAACACATAGGCCTTGGGGCCGGCGATGCGCGTCCAGCGGGTTTTGGTGCCGGGCACCGTGGCGGCATTCGGCAACACGCCGGTATGTTTGAGCACCCGCAGCGTCGCCTCGCGCGTGGCCTGCACCGATGCGCCGGTGACCCATCCGCCCATGCCCATCTCGGCGGCCAGTGTGGGGATGCCCTTCTTGCTGGCGTACCCGGCCGAGGTGCGGTAGTCGCCCATGTTGCTGGTCTGCACCGTGATGCCGATGCCGAAAACCTCGGCCATCTGCGCGTTCGCGCGCACCACGGCCGGGTCCATCTCGTCGGCCATCACCACATGGGCGCTGGGCTGGATGAACAGCGTGCGGCCGCCCGCATGCAGGTCGATGTAGAAGTCGGCCCGCGAGAAGAGGTGGTCTGTCACGTAGCGGGCGATCTGCTCGGTGGGGGCGCCGAAGTCGTCGCCGGGGAACACCCGGTTCAGGTTCAGGTGGTCGATCGGCGAGGTGCGTCGGCCGGCCCGCTGTGCGGGGGCATTGAAGCCGGGCAGCAGGATCAGCTGGCCCTGGACATCGTCCGGCTTCAGGTCGCGCATGAGTTCGGCGATCACGATCGGCCCTTCGTACTCGTCACCATGGACGCCGCCACTGAGCACCACCACCGGCCCGCTGCCGTTGCGGATCGACGCGGCCCGGATCGGGATCACGCCCCAGGCGTCGTCATCCGGCGAGTGCGGAAGAAACAGCGAGCCGACCTGGCGCCCGGGCTGGTCCCAATCGATGTCGCAAAAAACCGTACTGGCCATGGCGGACTCCTGTGTGGTGGCGCGTTGGCGGCCATTGTCAACGCGCCGCTGTCAAGGGGCCGGGGAGGGCGTTTCGTCCGACGAACCTCGCCCGCATCCGCCGTCCTCGCAGGCGGCTGGTTCACGCCAAGTTGAACCAGGCCGACTTGCTTTGCGTGTACGACAACAGGCTCATCATGTGCTTGTCGCGGGAATTGCCCGACTGCTTGTAACCGCCGAAGGGCTGCGTCATGTCGCCGTCGCCGAAGCAGTTGACCCAGACCACGCCGGCCTCCAGTTCGGCCACGACACGGTGGGCCTGTTTCAGGTCGCGCGTCCATACCGACGCGGCCAGGCCGTAGACAGAGTCGTTGGCCAGCGCGATGGCTTCCTCCACGGTGTCGAAGGCGGTGACGGCGGTCACGGGGCCGAACACTTCCTCGCGGCTCAGCGCCATCTGGCTGGTGGCGCCCACGAACAGCGTGGGCTCGACAAACGCACCGCCTGCCACCGGCATGGCGGCCGTGCCGCCCAGGGCGAGTTGTGCGCCTTCGCTCTGGCCGCGCGCAATGCGCGCCAGCACATTGCGCTGGTGCGCGTGGCTGGCCAGCGGCCCGAGCGTGGTGGCCGGATCCAGCGGGTCGCCGGGCCGGTAGGCCACCTGCGCGCGCGCGATGAAGCGCCGGACGAATTCGTCGTGGATGCCGCGCTGCACCAGCAGGCGCGAGCCGGCATTGCAGACCTGGCCTGCGTTGTCGAAGATGCCGCCCACGGCACGCTCGACCGCGGCGTCGAGGTCGTACAGGTCGTCCAGGAAGATCTGCGGGCTCTTGCCACCGGTCTCCAGGGCCACGCGCTTCATGTTCGACTGGCCGGCGTAGCCCAGCAGCAGCTTGCCCACCGCAGTGGAGCCGGTGAAGGACAGCTTGATCACGTCCGGGTGCAGCGCCAGCGCCTTGCCGGCTTCGGGCCCGAGGCCGTTGACGACATTGAACACGCCGGGCGGGCCACCGGCATCGACGAACAGCTGGGCCAGCCGCGTGCACGACAGGGGCGCCTGCTCGGCCGGCTTGAGCACCACGCAGTTGCCGGCGGCCAGGATGGGCGCGATCTTCCACACCGCCATCAGCATCGGATAGTTCCAGGGCGTGATGGCGCCCACCACCCCCAGCGGCTCGTGCACGATCATGTGCAGCGCGGACGGGTCGGTGTGGGTCACCGCACCCTCGATCTTGTCGATGCACTCGGCGAAGTAGCGGATCGTCTTGAGCACCTCGGGCAGGTCGATGTTGAGCACGTCGCTGATCGGCTTGCCCATGTCCAGGGTTTCGAGCAGCGCGAGTTCGTCGGCATGGTGGGCCACCAGGTCGGCGAAGCGCAGCAGCACATCGGCCCGCGCGCGCGGCGCCAGGCCGCGCCAGCGGCGGTCGCTCCAGGCCTGCAGGCTGCTGGCCACAGCCCGGTCGACATCGGCGGACTGGCCGCGGGCCATCTTCTCCAGCACGCTGCCGTTGGCGGGGTTCACGCAGTCGAAGGTTTCACCGGCGATGGCCGGCACATGGCGGCCGTCGATGAACAGGCCGGTGGCGATGGACAGGCTGGCTGCTGCCGCAGCCCAGTCCTTGCGGGTCTTGAGCGCGCCGGCGGTCATGCTTTTGGCTGCGTGCCGGAGGGCCGCGGGGCGCCGTCCTCGGCCAGCAGTTCCATGGGGTAACCCGGCGCACGCAGCTCCAGGTGGCAGGCCTGCTCGATCATGCGCGCCACTTCGGGCGACTGCGCCTGGCCGCCGAAGAGGCCGCGCGCGCGCTTGAAGATGGTCTCGGTCATGCTGCCGAGCTCAAGGGGCACGCCCAGCTTGTCGGCGATGCCGTTGACCAGGCCGAGGTCCTTGCAGGCGAGGTCCATCGTGAACTTGACGTTGTAGCTGCCCGAGAGGATGAGCTTGGATTCTGTCTCGTGCACGAAGCTGTTGCCCGAGCTGGCGCGGATGGCGCGGTAGGTGGCGTCCGGGTCGACACCGTACTTGGCCGGCACCATCATCGCTTCGGCGGCCGCCACCAGGTGGATGAAGGCCAGCATGTTGGTGACCACCTTGACCACCGACGCGTTGCCCAGCTTGCCCATGTAGATGATCTGCCCGCCCATGGCCTGCAGCAGGGGTTCGACGCGCTGGAACACCTCCTGCTCGCCGCCGACCAGCACCGTGATCTCGCCGGAGTTGGCCAGGTGCACCCCACCGGTGACCGGGCACTCCAGCACCCGGATGCCGCGCGCTGCGGCGGCATCGTGCAGGCGTTGCAGGTCCTCGAAGTCGGTGGTGCTCATCTCGATCCAGACGCCGTCGGAGCGCAGGTGCTCGAACACGCCGCCGGGGCCTTCCACCACCTGGCGCGAGACCGCGGGCGAGGGCAGGGCGGTGATCACCACGTCGGCATGGCGGCAGGCGCCGGCGACATCGTCGGACCAGTGGGCGCCCTGCGCCACCAGCGGATCGCCGTTGGCACGGTTCAGGTCGGTCACGGTGACATCGAAACCGCAGCGCACCAGGCTGCTGCACAGGCCCTGGCCGAGTGCGCCCAGGCCGATGAAGCCGACTTTCAGGGAGGAAGGAGAAGTTGTCATGGGGTAGGGGGATGGCGGGAGTCTATGAAACCCGCCAGTCTGATGCTTCCAGGCGCCGCTGGCAAACCAAGAAACTTGCGTTATAAGATTAGCCGAACTAATGCTTGCGTAATTGCTGCTCCGCCATGCTGCGTCTTCCCCCCCTCAACTGGCTGCGCGCCTTCGAAGCCTCGGCACGCGCGCTGAGCTTCACGGCGGCGGCCCAGGAACTGCACATGACGCAGTCGGCCGTGAGCCAGCAGATCAAGAGCCTGGAGAACGCCCTTGGCCGCACCCTGTTCTACCGTCGCGTGCGCGGCCTGGAGCTGACCGACGAGGGCCGTGGCTACCTGCCGACCGTGCAGGCGGCGTTCGCGACACTGGAGGAGGGCACGGCCGTGCTGGTGGGCCGCAACGACCCCGATGTGCTGGAACTGCATGCCAATCTGTCGTTCGCGATGTTCTGGCTCTCGCCGCGGCTGGGCCGCTTCATGGACGAACACCCCTGGGTGCACCTGAACGTGGCCACCTCGATCTGGCCCCAGGAAAAGCCCCGGGATTCGGCCGCCATCGAGATCGTGTTCGGCCAGGGCAAGTGGGAGAGCCGCGTCGGCCAGCGCCTGACCCGCGACTCCGTGTTTCCGGTGTGCACGCCGGAGCTGGCGCAGCGCATCCGCAGTGTCCCCGACCTGCTGCAGCAGCGTCTGTTCGACCTGCCCGGCACCCTGCAGAGCTGGGATGCCTGGCTGGAGGCTGGTGGCCATGGCGCGCTGCCGACCCCGCCCGTGCACCGCGCCAGCACCTGGACGCTCAGCCTGGAATGGGCGCAGCAGGGCCTGGGCGTGGCGCTGGCCCACGACACCGTGGCGCGCGATTTGATCGCGGCCGGACGCCTGGTGCGCCCGGTGCCATTTGCGATGCCGATGAAGGAGGCCTACTATCTGATCGCCCCCGAAGGCAGCCACATCAATGCG
>JBIKTP010000240.1:0-4829 GCA_044348035.1 Burkholderiaceae bacterium | reverse complement strand
CAGACCTGCACCTGCAGGCTGAAGTGCCGACCCACCGCAATCGGCCACAGGCTGGGCACGACCACCGCGGTGTAGCCGGGCCCTTGCAACTGCTGGCGCCCTTCTGCGGGCAAGGCCTTGCCGCAATCGCCGGGAGCCGCTGGCGCAGGGACAGCCAGCAGCAGCCCGGCTGCAAAACCCGCGATCCGCCCTGCGCGCGTCATGACCGGGCGGCAGCACCGCCGCGCAACAGTTGCTCGGCATTGCGCCAGCCGATACGCTCGGCCACGGGCGCAGGCAGGTCGCGCAGCCAGCTGCGGGAGTACTCCGCATGGCCCTCGATGTAATGCCAGCGCTCGGGCGTGAAGGTGTCGGTGCCGATCATGAAGCGCTCGGGGAACTCCAGGAACGCATCGCGCCAGGCCGGGTCCACCTTGCCCTGTACTGCGTGGTCGCCGCGAAAGGCCAGGTCGCTCCACAGGCGCGGATGGCGGCGCAAAGTCTCGCGCACCGCCTCGGGCCGGTCGAAGCCGGAATGGGCCCACAACACCCGCGCCTCGGGCCACTGGCGAAACAGCCGGTTCACCGCGTCCACATCGGAATGGGCATGCAGCACCAGGTTGCGTTCCCGCGCGAGTGCCACCATGCGCCGCGGCACCGCCAGCTCGGCCTCTTCGCCGAAGAGGTGGAACTCGCCGATGCCGACATAGCGGTACTTCGCCAGCCGCTCTTCCATGTAGCGCGCCACCAGCGGGTCGCGCACCCAGGTGCTGATGTCGCTGCGCGTGCGGTAGGGCCGCAGCTCGGCCACGATCAGGTCCGGTGCCTCGGCGATCAGCTTCTGCGTGCCTTCGTCATTGGACGAGGACACCAGCGCGCCCTTGAGCCCAGCCTTGCGCAGGATGGTCACCGCCTGTTTTGGCGGCACCAGTTCCCAGGCATCGTGGCTGTAGTGGATGTGGGCGTCGAACAGGGGCAAGGGGTCGGCGGCACCGGCCACGCGTGGCACCGCGCCCAGCGCCCAGAGGCTGGCCAGCGCACTCAACTGGCGCCGGCGCATGGCAACGGTGTGGACAGACGTCATGGTGTGCTCCTTTGCTTCGCTGTACGGACGGCAGGCTTGCGGGCCGAAGAACGAACGCCATGGCCGGCGGAAGGGGCGCGCTTGCGCGCCTTCCCAGCCGGCGCGGCAGGTTCGGCAGCGCTCGCAACCTGCATCTTCTGTGGCGGTAGCGCGTCCGGCGCAGGCAGCGCCCGCAGCTCATCGAACGCCAGTGTGATCGCCTGCGCCAGCGCCTTCACGTCCGGCAGCGCCGCAGCATCGGCCATCAGCCCGAAATCCAGCGACTGGTCGTAGCTCTGCACCGTGATGTTCAGCGCCATGCCATGCACCACGATCGAGGTGGGGTAGTTGGTCAGCATGCGCGCGCCCGCCATGTACAGCGGCACCGGCGGGCCCGGCACGTTGGAGATGGTCACGTTGGCCACCTGGCCGATCTTGTCGGCAACCTTCGCCTTGCCGTAGAGCGCGGTGGCGGCCTCGATCAGCCAGGGCATGCCCATGCTGGGGAAGTCGGTGGGCAGGATGTTGCGCACGCTGCCCATCGCGCTCTTCATGGTGGCGCCGGCCGCCTTGACATGGGCCAGGCGACGGGCCGGGTCGGCGATGTGGGTGCCCAGGCTGATCAGGCTCATCGAGGCCTGGTTGTTGCTGCTCGCGTCGCCTGCCGCGCGCAGCGAGATGGGCACTGCCGCGACCAGGCTCTTGCGCGGCAGCAGGCCCTTGTGGTGGAGGTGGCGGCGCAGGGCCGAGGCGCACACGGCCATCACCATGTCGTTGATCGTGGCGCCGTGCAGCTTGCCCAGCGCCTTGACCTCGCGCATCGGCAAGGTGACGGCGGCGAACGCGCGTTGCGGCGAGACCGACACGTTCATCGGGGTGTGGGGTGCCAGCGTCAGGTTGCGCACGCCGGTCCTGGCGCCGCCACCCAGGGCGGTGCGGGCGGCACCCGTGAGGGTGCCCATGGTGGCGGGCAGCTCCTTGATGATCTGCGACACCTGGGCCACCTCGCGGCCCAGGGCGCCACGCAGCATCTCGACCATGCCCAGCCGGAACACCTTCTGCCGCTTGCTGGCACGCACCTCGATGTCGCGCGGCTCGGGGGTCACATCCAGCAGCGCATTGGCCAGCGCCACTGCGGCCTGCCCGTCCACCGCCGCATGGTGCAGCTGGGTGTACACGCCCACGCGCTTGCAGCCGTCGGCCGTGGGCGCCAGGCCGCTCAGCACATGCATCTTCCATAGCGGGCGCTTGCGGTCGAGCAGCACCGGGTGCAGCGCACTGACCGCCGCCTCGAGTTCGGCCAGGCCGTCACCGGTGCGCGCGCTGCGCGGCAGCTTGACCTCGACCACATGCGCCGTCAGGTCAGGTTCGGCGTCCACCCAGGCCGGGTTGGCCAGATTCAGCGGCATCCACCACAGGCGCTTGCGCATCACCGGGATGATGGGCAGGCGCCTGCTCAGGTGGCGGCGCAGGTCCCGGACATAGTTGCCGCGGTAACCGGGCGGCATCTGGAACACATGCAATGCGCCGACATGCATCGGCATCTCGGGCGTCTCCAGGTACAGGAAGGTGGCGTCGAGGCCGGACAGCTGCTGCATGCGCGGGTCTCCTGCAGGAGGCAAAAAGGATGGAAAGGTATCAGCGCACCAGGAAGGACAGCAGCCGGTCGGCCAGCTTGCCGTAGGGCGGCATCATGAACTTCATCGACGAGAAACGCGCCTGGTAGAACACCGGCCGCAGCTTCGAGAAGGTGTTGAACCCCTCCCGGCCGTGGTAGTGGCCCATGCCCGAGTCCCCGACACCGCCAAACGGCAGGTCGTGCTGGCCGACATGGAACAGCGCGTCGTTGACGGAGACACCACCGGACATTACCCGGTCGAGCAGCATCTGGACCGTCTGGCCGTCATGGCTGAAAGGATAGATCGCCAGCGGCCGCGGGCCTGCGTTGACCGCGTCCACCACCTCTTCGAGCCGGGCGTAGCCGCGGATCGGCAGGATCGGGCCGAAGATCTCGCGCTGCCACAGGATGCTGTCGGGCGGCGCGTCGAGCACGATGGCGGGCGCGATCTTGCGTGTGGCGGCAT
Source organism: Burkholderiaceae bacterium (assembly GCA_044348035.1). Taxonomy (GTDB): domain Bacteria; phylum Pseudomonadota; class Gammaproteobacteria; order Burkholderiales; family Burkholderiaceae_C; genus CAISIP01. The sequence continues at coordinate 1,703 of JBIKTP010000240.1, read as the reverse complement.
CGAAGGCAGGGCCGGGCACCAGCTGCACCACCCGGGCACCGCGCGCGCGCGCATCGTCGAGTGCTTCCAGCAGCCGCTCGAACGAACGCTGGTCGATGATGGAGGTGTAGTCGGGCGAGGCGATGCCGGCGTAGCGCGTGGGCAGGATGGCCTGGGCCGCCTGCACGAAGGCGTCGACCTTTGCCGCCGGCAGCCACAGGTGGTCCACCGAGGTGCAGATCTGGCCGGCGTTGAGGTATTTCACGAACAGGATGCGCTCGGCCGCCACCTGCAGCGGGAAGTCGTCGCAGACGATGGCCGGGCATTTGCCGCCGAGCTCGAGGGTGACGGGGCACAGGTTCTCGGCCGCAGCCGCCATCACCGCCCGTCCGGTGGTGCCGGAGCCGGTGAACAGCAGGTGGTCGAACGGCAGCTTCGAGAACGCGATGCCCACGCCGCCCGTTTCCTCGAAGAACTGCAGCTTCTCGGGCGGAAAGTAGCCGGGCATGCGTTCGATCAGCAGGCGGCTGAGGTGGCGCGAGTTCTCGCTCATCTTGACCATCGCGCGGTTGCCGGCGGCGAAGATGTAGGTCAGGGGCACCATGCTCAGGTTGATGGGGAAGTTCCAGGGCACGATCACGCCCACCACGCCCAGGGGCTGGGGGATCACGCGGTTGCTGGCGCCCATGAAGCTGCGCAGGTCGACGCTGCGGCGCTGCGGCCGCATCCAGCTGCGCAGCTGGCCGATCACATGGTCGATGCCATCCACGGCCGGCACGATCTCGGCCAGCAGCGACTCATGGCGCGATCGGTGGCCGTAGTCGGCGCTGATCGCGTCGCACAGGGCGTCCTTGTGCTCGCGCACGAAACGCTGCAGCGTACGCAGGTCGGCCTTGCGCTCTTGCAGTGTGGGCACCGGATGCGCCAGGTAGGCCTGGCGCTGGAGGTCCAGCGCATGCTGCAGGTTCTGGCCGAGGCCGCAGGTGAAATCGTTCATGGCAGGGACAGGGGCAGGCCCTGGGGGTCGGGAACAGGCGACAAGCTTACCCGCAAGCGCCCCTGTCCGCCGGGCGGCGGCGCACTTTAGAGGCCTGCCACGGAACAACCCGCACGGCGCCTTCAAGGGGCATCGAGCAGCGCCAGCACATCGCGCCTGACCGAGGGCACGAATGCCATGTCCACATGCGCCACGCCCCTCAACAGGACCCGGCGCGCTCCCGGCAGCACCGCCGAGGACGCCGGAAACACGATGTTGTCACAGGCCGAGTGGTAACAGGTGAACAGCGCCGCACGCTGTGGCGGCTCGTCCTGGCGCAACCGGGCCAGCCAGCGGCTGTCGGTGCGCATCTGGCTGGCGTTGGCCACAAAACTGAACCGCGCCAGCCAGGTCCCATGGTGCGGGCTGCCCAGCGTGACCACATGGAAGACCCGCGCATCCGCCTGGCAGGCCCGCAGCCAGGCCCGCACGGCCAGCCCGCCCATGCTGTGGCAGACCACCAGCGGCGGCATTCCGGTGGCCTCGGTCACACGGCGCACGGCGGCGTCGATGGCCGGCACGTAGTCGTCGATCGAGCCGAACACCGGCTCCAGGTTGACTGCGCAGAACACCCGCCCTTGCCGGGTCAGCCGCTCCAGCCAGGGGTTCCACAGGCCGCGGTTGCAGACGAATCCATGCAGGAACACGACCCCGCGGCGTGGTGCTTTCGGCTGCGCAGGGGCAGGCA
>JBIKTP010000011.1:0-13803 GCA_044348035.1 Burkholderiaceae bacterium | reverse complement strand
GCTGGTTTTGTCGCCGGCTGGCGCGCGCTGGGCGCCTGACCAGCGCGGGCACGCCGGCTGCGCGTCGGCAGCATCCGGGTTGTCAGCCGAGGTCGATGGTGCCAGCCAGCGGCACGCCCTCGGGCGCTTCATGGTCGGCCAGGATCCAGACGCGATCCTGGCGCTGCCCTGCTGCGCGCAGCACCTCGCACACGAAGGCGATCGAGCGCTTGTCGAGCGCTGCAAAGGGTTCTTCCACCAGCGTCAGTGGCGCGCCGCAGACCACCGCCGCCGCAAACCAGACCTTGCGCCGCGAACCCGTGGACAACATGTACATCGGCTTGTGCTGGTGCTCGGTCAGCGACAACCCCTCCATCAGGGCGGCCACCTGCGACGGATCGAAACCGGGGTGGCGAGCCTGCAGCGTCGCGAGATAGGCCAGCGGCGTGATCTGGTCGAATGCGTCGGTACGCAGGTCGGCGAGGTAGACCTGTGCACGGTAGGCCTCGGGATCCGTGTCGAGCCGCACGGCGCCGATCTGCAGCACGCCGGCATCGGCAGCCTGCTGCCCGGCGAGCAGGCGCAGCAGGGTCGACTTGCCCCGACCCTCCCCGCCCCGCACCAGGGTGATGCCGGGCCCTACACCGCAGGACCAGCGATCGAACAGCGTCAGGCCGGCGACCCGGCATGACAGGCCCTGGACCTGCAGCTGCATCGTGCTCAGACGGCCGTGCCGGCCGGCTGCCGGGCCTTGCGCGCCTGGGCCAGCGTGCGGATGGCGGTTTGCGGCTCCAGGCCATACATGTCGGCGAAGGCTTCCACGGTCTGCCCGCTCGCCTCGAAGGCCCGCAGCAGGGCTTCGGCCCGGGCGGCGCGCTCGGACGATTGCGCCAGGGCTTCGTCGAGCAGCTGGTTGGCGGCCTCGTCCTTGCTGCGCACCAGCTCGGTGTAGGCCTCCCGGGACAGGCCGGAGGCCTCGAAGGCCTGCAACAGGCGCCCGCGCAACTTGGGGCGCAGGTCCTCCTGGGTGCGGATCTGGCGCCGGCGGAACACCTCCAGCAGCGCATGGTGGACATGCTCCGGGGCCATCGCCTCCACCGGCTGGCCCTGCAGGTCATGGCGCTGCTGCCCGCTGGCCACCGCGCTCAGGTACCGGGTGGACCGGGTGTGCACCGACAGCGCAGCCTTGAGCGCCTCGCGCTCGAAGATGTCCGGGTGGGCGGCCAGCAGGTCCTGGAAGATGCCACGCTTGAGCGGCAGGAACACCGCGCCGAAAAGGGCCGGGTGGAGAGCCGCCAGGCGTTCGAGCACCGGCTGGACATCGGGGCGGGGAGCGCGCTTCGCAGCGGCAGGCGGCGAGGCGTGGGTGGAAGTGTCGGTCATGTAGGGGGGGATTCTAGGTGTCGCCGCTGCGCCGTGGTACGCATGAACGCCTCCGGAATGCCAGCGTCGGCGCCGCCGAGCCCCCACCACCCGGGCAGCAGGCGGCGGTAGCGGCGCTCGCGGTAGCGGTCGTCGAGCAGGATGACACAGCCGGTGTCCGAGTCGGTGCGGATCACCCGGCCGGCGGCCTGCACCACCTTCTGGATGCCCGGGAACACGTAGGTGTAGTCGTGACCACGGCCGAACCGTGCCTCCAGGCGCGCGCAGATGGCGGCATTGACCGCATCGAACTGCGGCAGCCCGAGGGTGGCGATGAATGCACCGATCAGGCGCCGGCCGGGCAGGTCCACGCCTTCACCGAAGGCGCCACCGAGCACGGCAAAGCCGATGCCCTGCCCGGCGGCATCGAAATGGCGCAGGAAGGCCTGGCGCTGTGCTTCGGCCATCTGGCGCTGCTGCGACCACACCGGGACCTCGGGGAAGCGCTGACAAAACGCGGCCAGCGCCAGCTCCAGGTAGTCGAAGCTGCTGAAGTAGGCCAGGTAGTTGCCCCTCTGGCGCGCGAACTGCTCGCCCAGCACGCCCACCAGGGCATCCAGCGAGGCCGCCCGGTCGTCGCGGCGGGTGGAGATCGGTACGATGCGCACCGCCAGCTGCTCGGGCCGGAACGGGCAGGGAATGTCCATCGCGATGGTGTCTTGCGGCAGGCCGAGCAGATCGCAGCAGAAGGCTGGCGGGTGCAGGGTCGCGGAGAACAGCACGATCGCACCGGCAGCCTTCATGCGCGGCGCAATGAAGGGGGCCGGCTCGACATTGCGCAGCACCAGGCGACCGGGCACGGCATCGAGGCCATCCCACTCGCACAGGGAATGCTCGCCGAAGCTGTCGGCCATTGCCGCAAAACCGAGCGTCCGGAAGTAGAACGGCAACCAGGCCGCGGGCGCCTCGGCCGGATGGTCCTGCAGATGCTCGCCCACACCGCTGTTGAATTTCTGCACGGCGCGCAGCCAGGCTTCGGGCAGACGCTCCAGCAGGCGCCAGGCGGTGTCGGGCGCGCCAGCGGGTTCACCCTCGGCCAGCAACTGCCACTGGTTCAGCAACTCGTCGAGGCGGCCGCGAACCCGCGCGGGCACATGCGCCCGCACGGCCAGGGTTTCCGCATGGGTCAGGTCCGCGCTGTACATGCTGCAGGCACGGCTGTAGAGGTTGTGGGCCTCGTCGACGAGCACCGTGACGCGCCAGTCGCCGTCCTGCGCCAGCGCATGCAGCATCGCGCTGCGGTCGAAGTAGTAGTTGTAGTCGCCCACCACCACATCGCTCCAGCGCACCATCTCCTGGCCCAGGTAGTAGGGGCAGACCGCATGCGCCAGCGCAATCCGGCGCAGTGCGGCGGCGTCCAGCCATGCCGCCTGGGCAGCGGCCCGCCGCGCACCGGCCAGGCGGTCGTAGAAGCCCGCCGCCAACGGGCAGGACTGGCCATGGCAGGCCTTGTCCCTGTATTCACAGGCCTTGTCGCGCGCCACGAGTTCGACCACCCGCAACGGAAAGACCGGCGCCGGGCCCGGCACGCGGCAGATCGAGGCGAGCGCCTCCAGGGCCACGGCGCGCCCGGGTGTCTTGGCCGTCAGGAAGAACAGCTTGTCGCCGCCATGCCCCGGCATGGCGCGCAAGGCCGGGTAGAGGGTGCCGATCGTCTTGCCGATACCCGTGGGGGCCTGCACCAGCAGCGGGCGCGACTGCATGCAGGCCCGGTAGACGCCCGCAGCCAGCGTGTGCTGTCCGGGGCGGAAACCGTCCTGCGGAAACGCCAGGCCGGCCAGCGCGGCGTCACGCCGCGCGCGGTGCAGTGCCTCGCTGCGGGACCAGTCCAGAAAGCGCTGGCACAGCGCCTGAAAAAAGACCTCCAGTTCGGGGGCCGTGGTCTCCTCGACGAGCGGATGCTCGACCTGCGTCACCACGTCCAGGTACACCAGGCTCAGCGTGATGGCGGACAGGCCGCGGCTCTGGCACATCAGCCAGCCATACACACGCAACTGCGCCCAATGCAGTGCCTGGTGGTTGGCGGGCAGCGCCGCAAGAGAACCCCGGAATGTCTTGACCTCCTCGAGGATGTTGCGGCCGGCATCGAAGCCATCGGCGCGTCCGCGCACGCGCAGGCCCAGGTACCCGCCCGACAGGCTCACCTCGGACTCGTGCTCCGGGCCCCGGCGGGACGCCACCAGGGCATGCCCCTCGCGCCCCTGCTGCGCGGTGGGCGAAGGCGTGAAGCGAAGGTCGAGGTCGCCAGACTTGGCCGCAAACTCGCAGAGGGTGCGGACCGAGACCGTGCAGGCTGCCGACTCGGGGCCGGCATCCCGGGATCCGGAGACCTCTTCGGGGGCCAGGCTCACTGGAGTACCTTCGCGCTGCGCGCTGCGGTGCTCATGCAGGCCCCTGCTCGACCAGCAGGGCCTGGTCGGGGTCGTCCCAGGGCCCGCCTGCTACCGATGGCAGCGGCGTGGCACGGGCCAGCGCCATCCACAATCCGAACGGGAGGTCGGGCACCGCACGCTGCGGTGCATGGCGCAGGACCTCCAGAGCACCACCCGGCGTGGCCTGCAGGACGCCGCAGGACAACGGAACCTCGTCGGCCTGGGCGATCGGCCGACCCTGGCGATCGCAGCCCAGCACATACCAGCATTGCCCGCCGATACCGAGGTAGCTGTCGCGCTTGTCGGGAAGTTTCAGGTCGCCCAGCAGATCGGCACGGCTGACCTTGATCTCGTGGACCACCGGCTGCAGGTAGGCGGCCACCGTGGTATGCCGGAGCGAGAACACATCGGGCATGCAGACCTTCCAGCGGGGGGGCTCGTCCGGTGCGCCGGGCAGGCGTGCCCGCAGGCTCAGGCCGGTCCAGACCAGCCGCCCCGCGCGCTGCAGGGACTGCGCCACCTGCTGCACCAGCGCCTCATGGGCCGTGCGCGCCGCGCGGTTCTGTTGCAGGGCGTGCGCCAGCCAGCCGATGCCGGCGTCGGTGAGCCGCAGCTTCTCGTGGCCCCCGGGCGTGGTCAGGCGCTCGAGCAGCCCGGCGGCGAGCAGTTCGATCTCGATGGTGTCCTGACACGGCCAGCCCGCCGAGCGGTAGGTGTCGCGCAGCCGCCGGGCATGCATCCGCCCAAGGCGCGACAACGGCCCGGCGGGGGCATCGCCGGCGGGCGGATCGGCTGGCAAAGTGCTGTGCATGCATCCAGTATAAAACCGCGCCCGCATGCCACGGCAGGCGGCACTTCGCAGGCACAATCCACGGACGGACGCAAAGCCTGCCGACGCCTTGCGGGCACCTGGACACACCATGCTCAAGCTCTTCAAAAACCGTGCGCTGCCCATGCGCCTGCGCGAACTCCACAAGATGGCGCTCTTCACCGAGCTCAGCCGGCGCGAGGTGCGGGTGGTCGACGGCTTCATGCATGAACGCAACTACCTGAAGGATGAAGTCATCTTCGACGAAGGTGAACAGGGCGAGGCCTTCTACCTGGTGCTCGAAGGCCAGGTGCTGATCTGCCGGCAGGGCCAGACCGACCAGCCGATCGCCACGCTGGGGGCCGGACAGTTCTTCGGCGAGCTGGCGCTGCTCGATGACGCGCCGCGCTCGGCCCAGGCCCGGGCGGCCGACGACTGCACGCTGCTGGTGCTGTTTCGTGGCGACTTCCTGGGCCTGATGCAGTCCCACAGCCTGATCGCCTCCAAGATCGCGATGCAGCTGGCCCGCCATCTCGGTGCCCGGCTGCGCGTGTCGGCGCGCGGCGACGCACGCCCGCTATGAAACCCGAGCGTTACCACTCCGGTCCGCTGGCCTGGTGCCTGATCCTGGCGGGCACCTGTCTGCTGCTGTTCCTGTTCCAGAAGATCCTGTGGCTGGTGGTGCCCTTCCTGTTCGGGCTGATCATCTACTACCTGCTGTTCCCGCTGCAGCAACGGCTGGTGCTCGGCGGCATGACGCGCGACAGCGCATCCGCGACGGTCAGCGGCGCGGTGTTCGCGCTCACGGGGCTCCTGGCCTTCCTCACCTTCCCGTGGGTGGGCAGCCACCTCGCATCCTGGCAGGACTCCGGCACACGCTACATCGAAGGGGGCCTGCGCTTCGTGGCCGACACGCTGGCCTGGCTGGAACGCAACTTCGCATTCGCGGCCAAGGCGCGGCTCAGCAGCCAGCTGACCGAGCAGATCAGCGGCCTGGGTGACAAGCTGGTCAGCACCTACCTGGCCGACATCGCGCTCAGCGCCGCCGTCTGGCTGCCCTCGCTGATGCTGGCGCCATTCCTGGCGTTCTTCTTTCTGCGCGACGGCTGGCGTTTCAAGAAGTTCCTGAGCCGCGCAGTGCCCAACGCGTTCTTCGAGCGCACGCTGTTCCTGCTGGACAAGGTCGACCACACTGCGCGGCTGTATTTCCAGGGTCTCATCAAGCTCACGGTCCTCGACACCATCTGCCTGGCGGCGGGCCTGTGGGCGCTGGGCGTGTCCGCGCCGCTGGTGCTGGGTCTGGTCACGGCAGTGCTGGCCTGGGTGCCCTACATCGGCTCCATCCTTGGCTGCGTGCTGGTCGTGATGGTCGCTGCGACCGACTTTCCAGGAGACGCCAGCGCGGCCTATGGCGCGATCGGTCTTTTCATCCTGGTGCGCCTGCTCGACGACTTCGTCTTCATGCCCTTGACGATCGGCCGCAGCCTCAAGCTGCATCCGCTGCTGACGGTGGTGATGATCTTCGTGGGCGGGGCCGTGGCGGGCGTGGCCGGGCTGATGATGGTGCTGCCCCTGCTGGGCGTGGTAATGGTGCTCGGCGAAACCCTCGGGGAGGTCGTCACCGACCCGCGACTGCGCGCGCGGCATGCTTTTGCCAGGCACCTGCGCCACCAGGCGGTGACCCGCGACCTGCGTACCTGATGGCCGCGTCGGCGGTGGTCCTGGGCGAACACTGCTGCAGTGGTGGTTCGTGGCGCGATTCGCGCCGCAGCGTCAGGCGTCGGGCAGCAACTGCGCCGCGTAGGTCTGCGGGTCGATGTTGGCGCCGCAGACCACCAGGCCGACAGCCCTGCCTTCCAGCCGCGCGCGCAGCGGGAACATCAGTGCCGCCAGTGCGGCCGCCCCAGCGGGCTCGACCACCAGCTTGGCAACCCGGAAGGTCAGGCGCATCGCCTCGCGCATCTGCTCGTCGTTGACCAGCACCACCTCGTCCACATAACGCTGGTTCAGCGCGAAGGAATAGGGCTCGCAGCGCGGCGCGCCCAGCGAATCGGCGATCGTGCGCACCGCATCGATGGACTGCGGCGAACCGGCCCGCATGCTGCGGCTCAGGCTGTCTGCGCCGGTGGGTTCAACCACATAGACAGCGGTCGAGGGACTCATCTGCTTGACGGCACAGGCGATGCCGGCCGACAGGCCGCCGCCACCGGTGGCCACTATCACGGCATCGAGTTGCGCGCCGGCAGCGCGCGTCTGGTCGATGAACTCCAGGCCAACGCCGGCAGTGCCCAGCGCGGTCTTGGGGCCTTCGTAGGGGTGTACGAAATGGCGGCCTTCGGCAGCCTCGATCTCCTTCACGCGGGCGAAGGCCTGGTGCACGTTGTCCACCAGCTCGATGGCGGCACCCAGTTCGCGGCAGACCTGCACCCGGAACGGATTGGCACTGCGGGGCATGACGACCTTGGCCGTCGTGCCCAGCGCCTGCGCGCAGTAGGCGAGCGAGATCGCATGGTTGCCGGCCGAGACGCCAGTGACACCGCGCGCCAGGGTCGCGGCGTCCAGGTCCAGCATGACGGACAGCGCGCCGCGCGGCTTGAAGCTGCCGGTGCGCTGGAACAGCTCCTCCTTGAGCCATACGCGGGTCGTGGCGCCGACCGCTGCGTCCAGCGCGTGGTCCTGCAGCAGCCGGACGGGGGTGGTGATGACGCGGTCGCCCAGGCGCGCGCGGTTGGCGCGGATGGCGTCGATGGTGGGAGGGGTGAAGGAGTGTGGATCCACGGTGGGCCTTGTCGGATGGGAAGGTCGGGAAGCCGGAGAGCTTAGCGCAGTCGCGCCGCAACCGGGAGCAGCGCATCACGCCGGTGTGGACGCGACCTGCAGGACTGCCGGACAATGCATCCCATGCAACAGACCCCGACACCCCCCATCCACTTCGGCCACGGCGGCCGCATCGTCATCGTCACCGGCGCTGCCCAGGGCATCGGCGCGGCCTGCGCGCGGCGCTTCGCGCGCGAAGGCGCCCAGGTGGTACTGGCGGATCTGGACGACGTCCGCGGCCAGGTGCTGGCCGAGGCGCTGGGCGGCAGCTACCGGCACTGCGATGTCGGCGACAAGGCCCAGGTGGATGCGCTGGTGGCCGCCGTGCTGGAAGCCCACGGCCGCATCGACGTGCTGGTCAACAACGCCGGCATCTTCAAGGCCGCCGACTTCCTGGACGTGAGCGAGGCCGACTTCGACGCCGTGCTGCGCGTCAATCTCAAGGGCTCCTTCCTGGTCGGGCAGGCGGTCGCCCGCGCCATGGCTGCGGCCGGACGCGGCGCCATCGTCAACATGAGCTCGGTCAACGGCACGCTGGCGATCCCCACGATCGCAAGCTACAACGTCAGCAAGGGCGGAATCAACCAGCTCACGCGGGTGATGGCGCTGGCGCTGGCCGACAAGGGGGTGCGCGTGAACGCGGTGGCGCCCGGCACCATTGCCACCGAGCTGGCGGCCAAGGCGGTGCTGACCAGCGAGGATGCCCGCGCGCGCATCCTGAGCCGCACGCCCATGAAGCGCCTGGGCGAGCCTGCGGAGGTGGCGGACGTGGTGGCCTGGCTGGCCAGCGACGCCGCGAGTTACGTCACCGGCGAGATCGTCACCGTGGACGGCGGACGCATGACCCTGAACTACACCATGCCTGTGTAGGCCGCTGGCTCCGCATCCGGCCCGGTGGGGCCACAATGCGGCGATGCGCCCGTCCGACCCGTCCGCTGCCAACCCCCGTCTCCTGTCCCGGCGCCACCTGCTGCTGTCGGCGATGGCCGGCAAACTGCTGAGCCACGAGGCAATGGCGGCCGGCACGGCCGATGCGGGTGGCCAACGGGCGCTCAACCTGGCCTTCCCGCGGGACTTCGGCAGCCACCCGGACCACCACATCGAGTGGTGGTACATCACCGGCCATGCGCGCACCGGCAGCGGCGCGCAGGCGCGTGACTTCGGGTTCCAGATCACGTTCTTCCGCACCCGGGTGGAAGTCACGCAGCAGATGCAGTCCCGATTTGCGGCGCGGCACCTGCTGTTTGCGCATGCGGCAGTCACCGAGGTGCAGGCGCGCCGGTTCTGGCACGACCAGCGCATCGCGCGCGCCGGCTTCGAGGTGGCCAGCGCCAGCGAGACCGACACCGCGCTGCGCCTGCGCGACTGGTCACTGGTGCGCGGCAGCAGCGGCAGCTACCAGGCGCGGATCGCGGGCGACGACTTTGCGCTGGACCTCGCATTCACCCCGACGCAGGAGGTGCTGCTGCAGGGCGACCGTGGCCTGTCGCGCAAGGGGCCGCAGGCCCAGCAGTACAGCGCCTACTACAGCCTGCCCCAGCTGGCCTTTGACGGCGCGATCACCGTGCAGGGCACGCGTTACCCGGTCTCCGGCGACGGCGCCCGCACGGCCAGCCCGGAGTTTGCGCCGGCGCGGGGCGCCGCCTGGCTGGACCATGAATGGAGCAACAGCCTGCTCGACCCGGCAGCGGTGGGCTGGGACTGGCTGGGCATGAACCTGTTCGACGGCAGCAGCCTCACCGCGTTTCGCATCCGTGACAAGGGCGGCCAGACCCTGTGGGACGGCGGGTCGTTCCGCCACCCGCGCAGGAACGGCGGCAAGCCCGCCATCTTCAGCCGGGGCGAGGCCGTCTTCCAGGCCGTGCGCGGGTGGAAGAGCCCGCTGACCCAGGCCACCTACCCGGTGGAATGGACCGTGCGCACGCCGGCGGGCAACTATGGGGTGCGCGCCCTGCTGGACAACCAGGAGCTTGACAGCCGCAACTCCACCGGCGCGGTGTACTGGGAAGGGCTGTGCGACCTGACGGACGGCAACCAGCGGCCGGTCGGGCGCGGGTATCTGGAAATGACGGGGTATGCACGACCGCTGGTGCTGTAATGCGGCCGGGGTCTTTGCCGCTCCGCAATATTCGGCGGCCTGGAGCCCGTCAGCAGGAAACACCCATGCACACCACCCTCGCCGCCACCAAGGACACCGACAACGAACCCGCCGCCAGGCCCGACAAGGGCGACCGCCTGGAGGAGCAGCTGTCCTTCAAGTCGCGTTTCGTGCTCGTCTTCGGGGACATCGACGACAAGCTGGCGCATGCCACCTGCCGTCGCCTGCTGGCTTTGTCCGAAGCCTCGGATGCACCGATCACCATGCTGATCTCGTCGCCCGGCGGCCATGTGGAGTCGGGGGATGCCATCCACGACATGATCCGTTTCGTGCGTGCACCGGTCACCACGGTAGGCACCGGCTGGGTGGCCAGCGCCGGGGTGCATATTTTCCTGTCGCCGCCCAAGGAGCGCAGGGTCTGCCTGCCCAACACCCGCTTCATGATCCACCAGCCCGCGGGCGGCGCCGGCGGCCAGGCCTCGGACATCGCCATCCAGGCCAAGGAGATCCTGAAGACCCGCGAACGCATCGCGCGCGCCGTCGCCACGCAGACCGGCAAGACCTACGAATCGGTGCTGGCCGACATGGAGCGCGACTTCTGGATGAGCGCCGAGGAGGCCGTGGGCTACGGCATCGTCTCGCGCATCATCGAGCGGCAGACCGACCTGTCCTGACATCCCGGGGACCGCATCGCATGGGGACCTGGCGCGCCATCGCTGCTTTCTTGCTGGCCGGCATCACCGGTCTGGTCGCGGCCCAGCCCGCTCCCCACGGCCCGGACGGATTCCGCAACAACTACCCGCACGATGACAAGGCCAGCTTCTGGGCCTGGCAGTGGGAGAGGCTGCGCAATGGCGTGCCGCAGGCCCCACCGGGTGGCTGGAACATTCCCGCGCAGACCACCGACCCGGCAGTTCTGCGCTCGGCAGACACCAACCCGTCCGTGACCTGGATCGGTCATGCCAGCATGCTGGTGCGCCTCGCGGGCAAGAACATGCTGTTCGACCCGGTGTTCTCGCCCAGGGCCTCGCCCTTCAGCTTTGCAGGACCCAAACGCGTCGTGCCGCTGCCGATCGCGATTGCCGACCTGCCCCGCATCGACCTGGTCATGGTGTCGCACAACCACTATGACCACCTGGATGCCGACACAGTGCGGCAGCTGGCCGCCATGCCGCAGGGCAGCCCGCGCTTCCTGGTGCCCAAGGGGCTCAAGGCCTGGTTCGCGACGCTGGGCATCACGCGGGTGGACGAATACGACTGGTGGCAGGACACGACCGAGGACTCGCTGCGCATCACCTTCGTGCCGGTCCAGCACTGGAGCCGGCGCCGCCTGGACGACACCAACCAGACGCTGTGGGGCGGCTGGGTCGTCGCGGGTGAAGGCCTGCGCCTGATCCATACCGGCGACACCGGCTATTCACAGGACTTCCGCGACATCGGCGAACGACTGGGGCCCTTCGACATGGCCTTCATTCCGATCGGCGCCTATGCGCCGCGCTGGTTCATGAAGATCATGCACGTGAATGTGCCTGAGGCCGTGCAGATCCGGGCTGACCTGCGGGCCGAACGGGCCATCGGCATGCATTGGGGCACCTTCGAGGCACTCACCGACGAGCCGCTGGACGAGCCGCCACGCCTGCTGGCCCAGCGTCGCCAGGAACTGGGCCTGACACCATCGCAGTTCGACGTGATGAAGATCGGAGAAACGCGGCGGCTGGACAAGGCCCGCCCCTGAGCAGCCCCGGCACCTGCAAGGATTGCCTTCCACCGTGCACATCGATGCGCCGGCGCTCCCTCCTTGTCTCGACCCTTTTTCTCGATCCCGTGCTGTCACCGAGCCCCGGCCCTGCCCAGGCCAACGCGCCGCATCCATCCCTCGCGTCCTGCTACGACCGCCACGCGGCACTGGTCCATGGAACCGTCTTCGGCTTTGCGTTCGACGGCCTGCGACCTGACCCTGGCAGCCCGGCCGCTCAACTGGCGCACGACGCGCCACTGGCGCGCGAGAATGTGGCGCCGGCGGCGGGTCCCGCAGCGGTGGCCACTGTCACGCGCAACTGGTCTGAGGCATCCAGGGCCATCCGCGCACCATCGGCACTGCGCAGCTCGGCCCCCTGGATCATGCCTGCCAAGGCCCGGCTGACCGGGCCCGATGTCAGGTTGGCTGCAAACATCTGGTGACGCTGCGCCACCCGCAACTGCGCGCCCCGCGCGCCACCGGTGCCGCACCACAGGCCCTCGACCTGCGCCGGCACCACCCACAAGTGCACCCGGCTGAATTTCTCGAGCCCCACCTTCTTGTCGGGGACCGGCACCACCACGGTCTGGTCGGGTTGCCAGTCGCCCATGTCCCAGTCGTGCGAGACGATGCGGGTGCCAGGCTTGAGCTGCAGCACGCGCGGGCGCAGCTCCATGTTGACCTCCTGCAGCAAGTACATGGTGATCACGGTGGCCTGTGACAGATCGGTCTTGAAAAGGTCCTGTTCCCGGAAGCTGACCTTGTCGGCCACGCCGGCATCCTGCGCGCTGCGGATGCTCTGTTTCACCAGATCGGGAACGATCTCCACCCCCAGCCCGGTGGCACCGAAGCGCCTGGCGGCCAGGATGACGATGCGCCCGTCCCCGGAACCCAGGTCGATGACATGGTCCCGCGGACCGACATCGGCGATGCGCAGCATCTCGAGGGTCACGTTGTCGGGCGAGGTGATGAAGGGCACCTCTTCACGGGCCTGGGCGGCAGCAGGAGGGGCAGCGAGCAGGGCAAGCGCCGAGAGCAGGCAGGGCCAGAGTTTGCGCAGGGCTTTGTTTTTCATTCCCGAAAGATACAGCAAACCGGCCCGGTCCGGCTGCCAGCCCACTCCTGTTAGGCTACACCCCTGCACCCTGCCCGCCCCATGACCACCCCGAGCACCGAACGCGCCAAAGCCCAGACCCCCCGCTCGTTGTCCGGCCTGCTGCCGTTCCTGCGGCCCTACCGCGGGCGCATCGCATTGGCGGCGCTGTTCATGCTGCTGGCCGCTGCAAGTACGCTGGTGTTTCCGGTGGCACTGCGCAGCCTGATCGACGGCGGCCTGGTCGGCGCGACGGCCGTTGGCAGCGACCGCGGCGCCCAGGTGATGGCGCTGCGCACCCACTTCATGGAGCTGTTTGCAGTGGCGGTGGCGCTGGGCATGTTCTCGGCGGCACGCTTCTACATGGTCAGCTGGCTGGGCGAACGGGTCACGGCCGACCTGCGCAATGCGGTGTACGCCCACGTGATGCGCCAGAGCCCCGAATTCTTCGAGACCACGCAGACCGGCGAGGTGCTGAGCCGCCTCACGGTGGACACCACGCTGGTCCAGACCGTGGTCGGCTCGTCGCTCAGCATGGGCCTACGCAATGCGGTGATGGGCACCGGCGCGCTGGCCATGCTGGTCTGGACCAACCCCTATGTGATGCTGCAGGTGCTGGCGATGCTGGTGCTGATCGTGGTGCCGAGCCTGGTGTTCGGCAAACGCGTGCGCAAGCTCTCGCGCGCCAGCCAGGACCGGGTGGCAGATTCCAGCGCGATTGCGGCCGAGGTGCTCAATGCCATTCCCGTGGTGCAGAGCTACACCGCCGAGGGACGCGAGGCCCAGCGCTTCGACACCTCCACCACCAATGCCTTCAATGTCGCCGTCCGGCGCACGGCGGCGCGCTCGCTGCTGGTGGGCTTCATCATCATCGCCACCTCGGCGGCGCTGCTGTGGGGCCTGTATGCGGGCACGCAGGCGGTGATGGCAGGCACCATCACGGCCGGCCACCTCGGGCAGACGGTGGTGTACGTCATCATCCTGGCCAGTGCCTTCGCCGTGCTGGGGGAGGTGTATGGCGATCTGCTGCGTGCCGCTGGCGCCACCGAACGGCTGATGGAGTTGCTGGACACGAATTCTCCGATCCGTTCGCCCGCGCATCCCGTGCGCGTGGCGCCACCCACCGCCGGCACCGCCCTGCGCTTCGATGCGGTGACCTTCCACTACCCCTCGAGACCCGCGCAGGCGGCGCTGCAGGGTTTCAGCCTGCAGGTGGCCCCGGGCGAGACCGTGGCGCTGGTCGGCGCCAGCGGGGCCGGCAAGAGCACGGTGTTCCAGCTCATGCTGCGCTTCTACGATCCCCAGCAGGGCAGCATCCTGCTCGGCGACACGCCGATCCGCAGCATGTCGCTGGAGGACCTGCGCCGGCAGATCGGCATCGTGCCGCAGGACGCGGTGATCTTCTCCACCAGCGCGCTGGAGAACATCCGCTACGGCCTGCCGCAAGCCAGCGACGCGCAGGTCCATGCGGCAGCG
>JBIKTP010000239.1:0-4839 GCA_044348035.1 Burkholderiaceae bacterium | reverse complement strand
AGCCTCGGTGTCGCCGATGGGGTCGAGCATCGCGAATTTGCCATTGGCCAGGAACACGAAGGTTTGAGTCTTCACCACGGTGGCCGACCCCAAAGCCCATACGCCAACGATGCCGTTCGGGTCGTTCTCGGCCTTGCTCATGGCGGTGACCTCGTCGGTGACGCAGTTCCCTGGCGCACTGCCGTCCAGGTAGGACAGCTTGCCACCGGCGACGCTGACGCGGGTACACGCCGTCTGGGTCGACAACCCCCAAGTGCCATTGGTGTCGATTTCGATGGTCGTCGCCAGCTGGAAGCCGCGGCCGTCCACCGAGGTGGCCAGCGCGGTGCCATACTCCAGGCCCGTCTGGCCGCCACCGCCGGCTGGACCGGGATCCAGATCCCCAAATATGAACTCGCCTCCAGGGCCGAATCGCTGCACCAGCAGGATCGCGTCGCCTTCATAGAAGCCCACCCAGACCTCGCTGCTAAACAGGCGCTTCGACTGCTCGAGGAAGTGGGCCGTGGCCTGGCTGGTGCTGGTGATGGACCGGCTGATGCCCCCAGACCTCATCGCCGACAACAGGCTGGTGTTGGCAGACGAGGCAAAGCTCGCCGCAGCCTGGGCCAGATCGACGCTGGAGCCGACGCCCGCCGCAGCGGTGCGTGTGATCTTGATGCGCTCTGACACATCGCCGTCGTCGTCCATCGACTGCAGCAGCACCAGCAGGTTGGTCAGCTTGTCTGCGTTGCCTTCGGCCAGTTCCAGGGGCGTCACGATGCTGGCGGCGGGCACGTCGCCCAGCGTCAGCGCGCCGAGCTTGAAAGTGATCCTCTCGCCAGGGTTGTCGTTGTAGGTGTACTGGCCAAGTGCGTTCGTGGTACCTGTGACGCCCGAGGTGGTGGTGTAGGCAACGCCTTCCACGGCTGCATCGGTCAACACGCCTGTGGAGCTGCCGACCAAGGGCCCTGCAGGCGTGCTGGCGCCATCGCCGCCGCCACATCCGTACAGGGCCATGAGGGCTGCGCCAGCGATGACCAGCGCGGCGCGCTTCTCTGTAAATTTCATGGGGAATGCCTCGGGTTGAATCTCGGGTTGTTGGGGGGATCGGTGCGTCGGATTCATCGCTGCTGCAGTGATTGGCCCCGCCTGCAGAATGCTATCGACGGACTTTCATTGCGCCATCCCATGAATATGGGATGGCCCCTGTATGGCGGGCAGGTTGCGCGCAGGCTATGCTCAGACTGGATCGGCATCAATTCAGGGAACAACAAGTGTGGCGCGTGCTGGTGGTTGAGGACGATCCGCAGATGCGTGGCTTCTTCGCCAGCAGCGTCGAGTGCTGCCCCGACTTGTGCCTGGCCGCCAGCGTGGGCACCGTGGCCGAGGCGACAGCCTGTCTGGACGACGATGCGAACATCGTCGACGTGTTGCTGGTCGATCTGGGTCTTCCCGATGGCAGCGGCCTGGACGTGATCCGCCATGCCGTGCGGCAGCATCCGCGCTGCGAGCCGCTGGTCATCTCGATGTTCGGCGATGACGACAATGTGCTGGCCAGCATCGAAGCCGGTGCATTGGGCTACATCCACAAGGACACCAGGCCGGAGGACATTGCCCGGACCATTCTCGACATGCGTGCCGGCGCCTCGCCCATATCGCCGATGATCGCCCGCCGGGTATTGGCCAAGTACCGCGCCGATCAGGCAGGGCGAGCAGCAAGCCCTGCGCCGCCATCCGGACCTGCCGAGATCTGCACGCCCCCCGCCGACCTGGGCCTGGCGCCGGAACGCAACCTGCTGTCGCCCCGGGAGAGTGAGGTTCTGACTTTGATCGCACGCGGCTTCTCCTACGCGGAGATCGCGCGCCTGCAGTCTGTGACCGTCCACACGGTGCAGACGCACATCAAGAACCTCTACGCAAAACTGTCGGTGAACTCCAGGAGCGAAGCAGTGTTCGAGGCATCCCGCATGGGGCTGCTGCCCCGGCATGGCTGATACCGGCCGCTCGACTGGAACGCGACCGGCTGCACACAGACAGTTGACGCAGGCCCTCTGGTCGGTACTGCGCCGGCTGCTCCGGCATGTCGGCGCGGCACTGCTGGCATGCCTCGCCGTGCAGGCACAAGCGCTGACCCTGGAATTGACCGACGCCCAGGCGCAGGTCACGATAGAAGGCCTGACGACGCAACAGACCGTCCGACTTCCCTACCATTGGGACAGCATCCACCAAGGCCAGCAAGGCAGGGCCACCTTCGAGGTGCGATTCGCACTGTCGGAGTTGCCGGACAAGCCCTACGGCCTGTACGTGTCGCGGCTCGGCAATGCGTATGAAATCTGGCTCAACGGTGTGTTGCTGCAGCGCAATGGCGACCTGCTGAACTTCGATGGCGCGGACTATGCCAAGCTGCCACGCGCTGCCGACATCTCGCCAGCGCTGCTGCGCGCGGAGAACGTGTTGCGTGTGCTGATCCGTGCAGACAAGGGCCGCCACGGCGGGCTGGCGCCGCTAGTGCTCGGGCCGATCGATGAAGTGGAGCGCCTCTATCACCTGGACTACCTCCGCAGCCATACCGGCTCGATGGTGGTGGTGATCGTGAGCCTGATGGCGGGTGTGCTGGCGCTGGCGCTCTGGGCGACCCAGCTCGCCCCCGTAGCGCCCGGCCTGCAAGCGCGTCGCCCCGTGCGCGATCGGCTGTACCTGCTGGCTGCCGTTGCCGAGCTTTCCTGGACGATGTTCGTCGCCGACGACCTGCTCGACAATCCGCCGTTCGCCTGGCCGTGGTGGGGCGTGATCAACATCGCCTTGGGCGCCGTCTGGGCCCTCATGATGTTGCAGTTCGCTATCGAGGTGGCTGGCTGGAGAGGACGCCCGGTGGTGCTGTGGCTCGGGCGCTGGATCGTCTTGTTGCTGGTGATGAACCCCTTCGCCACTGGCGCAGCACTGTTGTACGGCCACCCGCTCGCGCTGACACTATGGCATGCGGCCCTTGCAGGCACCTGCCTGGCGCTGGTGCCCGCGTTCCTGTACAAGGCAGTGCGCAATGCTTCTGTCGCGCACAGGGTCGTGGCGGCAGCACTGCTTCTCAACACCCTTGTCGGGTTGCACGACCTCTACGCCTACCGGGTAGACCCGGGCTATGGCGGCATCGGGCTGCTGCGCTACAGCTCGGTTTTCTTCGGGCTGGCGCTGGCTTTTGTCGTCATTTCCAGGCTGCGATCGGCAAGCGCCCAGGTCCGCGATCTGCTGGCCTCGATGGATACCCAGGTGCGTGACAAGGAGGCCGCGTTGCAGGTCAGCTACCAAAGGGTCGCGGGCCTCGCGCGCGAGCAGGCGCGTGCCGACGAGCGCACGCGCATCCTGCGCGACATGCACGATGGCGTGGGTTCGCACATCAGCACCGCGATCCGCCAGCTGCAATCGGGCAGGGCCGACGACGCCGAGGTGCTGCACACGCTGCGCGATTCGCTCGACCATCTCAAGCTGTCGATCGACGCGATGAATGTGCCGCCCGGGGACATCACCGCCCTGCTGGCCAATGTGCGTTATCGCCTCGAGCCCCGGTTTCTGGCCTGCGACATCCGCCTGGCGTGGGACGTCGACTTGCTGGAGCCCGTCGCATCGATGGACGCAAGCGCGATGGCGCAACTGCAGTTCATGCTTTTCGAGGCCTTGTCGAATGTCCTCCAGCATGCGAATGCCAGCACCTTGCGGATCCACGCGCACGCGTGCGAGACGCCGGCCAGCGGCGTGCGCCTGCAGATCATCGACGACGGGTGCGGCTTCGACGCCAGCCTGCCGCGCGGCAGCGGCTTGTCGTCGATGCAGGAGCGCGCACGCAGCATTGGCGCCGGACTGTACCTGTCCAGCGCGCCCGGACGCACGGTGGTGGAGATCACGCTGGGGTCGGTACGCTCCGAGTGAGCGCCTGTGGCCCGCCAGCGCAGCCCCAGGAAGATGCAAGCCGCGATGACGCATTCCGGGAATGCGGCGCGCGTCGGCGCCAAAGTCGACACAAGGGCGGATCGCGCTCGCCAGGTGGCAGTGCGCGGGGGCACAACAGGCCACCGTCGAGGGTACAGGCACTGGAACAGCGCGGGGGTGCCTCCAGCCCGCGCATGTCACCAAGCCCCCGGCATGGACGGCGCGAGTCCGGCGTGCAGGTAGCGTGGACCCTGCATCAGGCCATGGGTCACGCGCAAGGCCCCCCCGGGGAGTTCCCGCTGCTGCACCGACAGGCCGCCCTCGCAGTCGGCCGAATGACCGTCGAGAACGCGTACGTTGCGGATGAGCAAGCCGCGCATGGTCCGAGGTCTGCTGCTCTGCGGTCGGCGTCCAGATCACTCCAGCCAGCTCACGCGCGGTGGCCATTGGAACACGGCGAAGCGCAGGCATAATTTCCGATGCCGGCTGCCAGCCGGGCCCGGCGTCCTGCAGAGTCACCGACCTGAAAGATCATGAGCAATCCGAATCAGCGCATCTCCCTCCGCAACATCGAGCGTGCAGCAACCCTCATCGATCCCGTCTTTCGGGACAGCCCCCAGTTCGAATGTGAGCCGCTGAACCAGCTGCTGGGAACATCGCTGCTGCTGAAGGTGGAAACGCTCAATCCGCTTCGCTCGTTCAAGGGGCGCGGCGCCGATTTCTTCCTGCATGAGAACGCGGTTCCATTGGCCGGCAGGGGCCTGGTCTGTGCCACGGCCGGCAACTGGGGCCAGGCCATGGCCTACGTGTGCCGGGCTCGCGGGTGGCCCCTGGTCGTCTACTGCGCAACCAACGCCAATCCCATGAAGGTGGCGCGCATGCGCGACATGGGCGCCGAGGTCCGGCTGCATGGCCATGACGTGGACGCCGCGAAGGACG
>JBIKTP010000238.1:0-4843 GCA_044348035.1 Burkholderiaceae bacterium | reverse complement strand
TCGCGGCATTCGAAGCGCCACCCGCAGACGACACGCCGGCGCAGCAGCGCGATTGACCTGCTCAGGCCGCAGCAGGCTCGCGCAGGCATGCGCGGCACAGGGGCCAGGTCAGCGCCACACCGACCAAGCCGCAGATGCCGCAGACCAGGGTGGCCATCGGCGCGCCGAGGCGTTCGGCGAGTGCGCCCACGGCCAGAAAACCCAGCGGCGATGCGCCGATGCACATGGTCATCAGGCCCATGGCCTCCGCGCGCCGGGCGACTGGCGTCGCGGTGTACACCAGGGTTGTCTGCATCACCGCGAATCCGGCCTGTACGACACCGAGCGCGAACAGGGTCATGCCCGCGACCCACGCCAGCGTGCTCCAGGCCAGCAGCATCTGCAGCAGCAGGAAACCCACCACGGCCCCCAGGTAGACCGGCCCATGGCGAAGCCGGCTGGCCACCGTGCTCAGCAGCAGCGCCCCCAGCAATGCGCCGATGCCGTCCAGGCTGGCCAGCAGTCCCACGCCCTGCGGATCGAGCTGCAATTGCTCCCTGCCGATCACCGGCACCATGCTCAGGATCGGCCAGGCAAACAGGTTGAACAGGATCGTCAGCCAGAGGGCGGCCAGCAGCAGGGGGGATTCCCGGGCCGCCTGAAACCCGCCCGTCAGCATGGCGCCCAAAGACAGTTTGTGATCGGCAGGCTCGACCCGGGGCTCGACCAGTCGTGCCAGGGCCACCAGCACCGGCACGAAGATCAGCGCGATGACCGCGAACACCGCCGTCAGGCCACCGTGGGCGATCAGGAAACCGCCCAGGGCGGGCCCGACCAGCCTGCAGGCGTTGGAGGTCACGGCATCCAGCGACATGGCCTGCGCGACGCGTCCGGGGCCGGCAATGTCACCCATCAGCGCGCGTCGCATGGGCATGTCGCAGGCCCACACGGTGCCGTGCAGTGCGCTGGCCAGCGCCAGGTGCCAGACTTCGATCGTGCCGAAGGCCGACAGCAGCAACAAAACCAGGCTGATGGCGAGCAGGGCCGCATGGGTCAGCAGCAACACGCGGCGGCGGGATACCCGGGCGGCCAGCGCGCCCAGCGCCAGGCCGAACAGCGCCAGCGGCAGCATGCGCAGCGTCATCAGGCTGGCCACCCACAGTGCGGATTGCGTTTGGTCGTAGGTGAAGACCGCGTAGGCGAGGATCTCCAGCCAGCGGATCAGCGAGACCAGCATGCCCACCAGCCACAGCTTGCGGAACTGGGGGTCGCGGTAGACCGGCACACGGGTGTTCAGGGCCATGGAAGATCGCAAGGGATGTCTTGCAGTGTTTGCTTGTAGTCTGAAATGCGCCGGTCCGGACCAGGCGATCGCGCTGGACCGGGGAACCGGAAACAACCGCCTGATTGTGACTGTACCGCGAGCCCTGCCGTCGCTGGCCCGGGGCGAGCCCCGCGGCGCCTCAGCGTGGGGGTTCGCCCAGTGTGCGCAGCCAGGCCGTGCAGGCGTCGGCGGCCTCGACCGGAAAGCTCACCACCAGGTGGGTGTCGCCACGGCGCAGCTCGACCCGGATCGGTTCCGGCGTGCCGCCGAACAGGCGCTGCCAGAAGCCCGTTCGGGTGCTTGCAGGCAGCCCGTGGACCAGGATGGGCGGGTGCAGGGTGCTGTCCTTGGCGGGTGCCGTGGCGGATTCGGCATGGGTTGCATCTGCGCTGGAGAACGGTGTGGCCGGTGCGGTATCCGGCATGTCTGCCTGCACGGGGTGCGCCGCAGTTGCCGGCGTTTCTGTGGCCGGCGCCAGCCGCGCTGCCAGGTTCACGCCGAATTCGTCCCACAGGCGGTCGGCCTTGGTTTTCATCGCGGCCAGGCCGAAGCTGCCGATGCGCCCCAGCACATCGACCTGCACCCTCAGCCGCAGCGTGGTACTGCTGCCATCGGTGCTGCTGTCCAGCCACATCTCGCTGACCTGTTTCAACGAACTGGCCACTGCGCTGTCTTCACCCGTGCCCTCGGCGCGCAGGTAACGCGGCGCGTCGCGTTCGACGATGCGGGTGCGCAGCTTGAAGCGGGCGCTGACGAAGGAGATCTTGACCTTCATGACCGCAGCGTATTCGTCGTCGTTGAGCACCTGCACCGATTCCATGCCCGGCACGCAGCCGCCCATGGCCTGCGGGTCGAGCAGCAGGGCCCACACGCGCTGCGGCGGCGCGGACAGCACAAGGGTCTTGTCAATCTCCATGCATCTGCTCCGCGGCCTGCAGCACGGACTCCACGATCTGGGTGTAGCCGGTGCAGCGGCACAGGTTGCCCGCCAGGCCCCGGCGCACGGTGTCGGCGTCCGTACGGGGGTGCTGCCGCAGCACGGCGCAGGCGGCCATCAGCATGCCGGGTGTGCAGTAGCCGCATTGCAGCCCGCCGCACTCCAGGAAACCTTGCTGCAGCGGGTGCAGTTGTTCGCCCTTCGCCAGGCCCTCGACGGTGGTGACCGCGCAGCCCCGGGCCTGCGCCGCCAGCGACAGGCAGGACTTGACCACCTCGCCATCGACCAGCACCGAGCAGGCCCCGCAGATGCCGGTTTCGCAGCCGCGCTTGGTACCGGTGAGGTGCAGGTCCTCGCGCAGGAAGTCGCTCAGCAGGCGGTTCGCCGGCACGGTGGCGCACACGGTGGCGCCATTGACGGCGAGTTCGATCGTGATGTCAGGCATGGCGTTTCACTCCTCGGGCAGGCCGCACAGCTGGGCCAGTGTGCGGTGCGCCAGCACGCGCACGATGTCGCGCCGGTAGTCGGCGCTGCCGCGCTGGTCGGACAGCGGGTCGATGCCGGTGGCGATGTGGTCGGCCACCTGCGCCACCAGCGCGGCATCCGGTGTGCGGCCTGCCAGCAGGGCTTCGGCAGATGGCATCCTTCGGGCGACGGGGATGGCTGCGCCCAACGCGATGCGCGCAGCGCTGCAGGTGCTGCCCTGCCACTGCAGGAGGACCGCCAGCGTGACCAGCGGGCGGTGCGCGGCCGGTGTGCGCAGGTGCCGCATGTAGTGCCCGCGCATCCCGCTGGGCAGTGGGGGCACGCGGATTTCGACCAGGAGCTCGTCGCTGGCCAGCGCGGTGGTGAAGAAGTCGACCAGGAACGCAGACAAGGGCAGCACGCGCTGGCCCTGCGGCCCCTGCAGCAGCACCTGCGCATCCAGCGCCAGCAGGCAGGCCGGCGGGTCGGTCGACGGGTCGGCGTAACAGAGATTTCCGCCGATGGTGCCCTGGTTGCGCACCTGCGGATTGGCCAGGTTGGCAGCCATCGTGGCCAGCATCGGCCAGCCCGCGCGCACCGCAGGCGCTGCCGCCAGTTCGGCGTGGCGGGTGGCGGCGCCGATGGCCAGTGTGCCGTCGGGCGCCACCTGCACGCCGCGCAGACCCTGCACCCGCTGCAGCGAGACCAGGTGTGTCGGCGACAGCATGCGCTGGCGCATGGCCAGCAGCAATGCGGTACCGCCGCCCATTGCCCGGGCGTCCTCGCCATGCGTGGCCAGCAATGCGCAGGCGTCGGCAATGGTGCCGGGCTCGAGGTATTCGAAATCGTTCATCGCGGGCCTCCCTGGGCGCGCAGCGCCGCGAGCACTTTCTCGGGGGTGATCGGCAAATCGGTGATGCGCACACCGACGGCATCGAACACCGCATTGGCGATGGCCGGCGCGCCCGGCAGGATGGCGGTCTCGCTGGCGCCCTTGGCACCGAGCGGGCCATTGGGCTCGTACGACTCGACGATGCCGGACCGCAGTGCGGGCAGCGCATCGGCAGTGGGCAGGTGGTAGTCCGCGAAGTTGCCGTTGGTCAGCCTGCCACCCTCGAACTGCAGCTCCTCGTACAGCGTCCAGCCGATGGCCTGGGCCGCTGCGCCATTGGACTGGCCGTGGATGGCCAACGGGTTCAGGGCCCGGCCACAGTCGTCGCTGACGAAGCTCTCCAGCACGTGCACCTGTCCGGTGCGGGTGTCTACCTCGACCTGCACCGCCTGGGCGGCGAAGGAGTAGGCAGGGGCGATGTTGCCCGAAAGGTCCGAGGCAAACATCGTGGTTGTTGCGTCCCAGCTGCCCACCACCTGGATGCCGCTGCCGCCATGGCGCCAGAGATGCTGGCGCACCGTTTCGGCCAGCGTGCGGCTGCGCGCGGGTTCGGCGCGCACCCGCACGACGCCCGCCGCCAGTTCCAGCGCATCGGGCGTGCAGCCCAGCAGTTGGGATGCGGCGTCGTACAGACAGTCTGCCGCCTTGCGGGCGGCGACGAGCGCCGCATTGCCGGCGACGATCGTCACGCGCGACGCCAGTGTCCCGATGGCGAACGGAGCGCTGTCGGTGTCGGGCTGCACCACATGCACATGCGCCAGCGGAATGTGCAACTCATGGGCCACGATCTGCGCCAGCATGGTCATCGCGCCCTGGCCCATGTCGCCCTCGGCGCTGTGCAGCACCACCCGGCCGTCCTCGTTGACCTTGAGCATCACCGTCGAGCCGTCCCAGTTGCCGATGGTGCGGTTGCCGCTCACATGCATGGCGGCGGCCAGGCCGACGCCGCGGCGCAGGCTGCCGCTCTGTGCCCGGT
Organism: Burkholderiaceae bacterium; assembly: GCA_044348035.1. Lineage (GTDB taxonomy): Bacteria > Pseudomonadota > Gammaproteobacteria > Burkholderiales > Burkholderiaceae_C > CAISIP01. The sequence goes on along the minus strand of JBIKTP010000238.1, from coordinate 270 downwards.
TGCGCCGGTTCGCCTGCCAGCCGATCGCCTCGGTGCACTGGGTCAGACATTCTTGCAGGCCGGTACTGCCGATGTGCCAGCCATGCACGGTAGTCTCGCCGCTGCCGATGGCATTGCGGCGGTGGATGTCCAGCGGATCCAGACCCAGCATGCCGGCCATGGTGTCGATGTGGCTGTTGAGCGCGAACAGCATCTGCGTGCCGCCGAAGCCCCGGAAGGCGCCGTGCGGCGGTGTGTGGGTGTAGACCAGCCGCGCATGCGAGCGCACGT
>JBIKTP010000237.1:0-4854 GCA_044348035.1 Burkholderiaceae bacterium | reverse complement strand
AGGAAGGTGTCGGTGGTGGCCTTCCAGAGGTCGGGCCCGAACTCGACCAGTGCGCGCATCAGATCGTTCATGCATCCTCCTGGGGCAGCACGGTGGCGTCGGTCCAGCCCTTGGCGGTTTCGAAGAAGAACCTGCCCAGCAGGCTCTGCGGCGCGGCGTTGGCCATGTCGATGCGGTCCACGACGCGGCCCTTCTCCAGCACCACGGACTGTTCGCAGAGGTAGCTGGCCACCTTGATGTCGTGGGTGACCATCACCATGGTCATGCCGCGCTCGCGGTTGAGCTGCTTGAGAAGGCGCAGGATGGACAGGGCGGTATGCGGGTCCAGCGCCGAGGTGGCTTCATCGCACAGCAGGATGCGCGGGTTGGTGGCCAGTGCGCGCGCGATCGCCACCCGCTGCTTCTGCCCGCCGGACAGCTGCGCCGGGTGCGTGTTTTCCTTGTCGCTCAGTCCCACCGCGTTCAGTGCCTCGCGCGCGCGCTGACGGCGTGCAGCGGCATCGACGCCGGCCACCTCCAGCGAGAAGGACACGTTGTCCAGCGCGGTGCGGCTGCTCAGCAGGTTGAACTGCTGGAAGATCATGCCGATCTGCTGCCGGGCCTGGCGCAGCTCTGCCTGCGACAGGCCGACCAGATCGGTACCCCCGACCCGCACGCTGCCGCTGCTCGGTTCTTCCAGCCGGTTGATCAGTCGCAGCAGGGTGCTCTTGCCAGCGCCGGAAAACCCCAGCAGCCCGACCACCTTGCCCTCCGGCACGCTGAGGTCGGTCGGCAGCAGCGCGTGCACGGGCTGGCCGCGGACCTGGAAGGTCTTGGAAACCTGGCGGAGTTCGATCATCGGGGGCGGTGCTCCGGAGGCGGGTTGGGAGTCATGGCAGCGTGATTCCTGGTCGGGAGGGCGTCAGCGGGCCTGGGCACTGGCACGCCAGGCCTGGACCACCTCGCCGAGGCGGGGCGTCCAGACCTGATCGAGGCCCAGCGCATGGTCCAGGATGCGTTCGAAGGTGGCGATGCGCAGCGGTGCACCCATCACCCAGGGGCGCACGCAGAAGTGCAGCAGGCGCGCCGAGTGCAGGCAGTCGCGGTTGAGCTGGTCGAGCGCCTTGGTGAAGTGGTCCTCGAACATGTCGAGGTTGCACATGCGGTTGATGAGCACCGTCTGGTCGTCGAAATCGGCCCACAGCGGCGTCGCGACCAGTGCGCCCGGGGTGGTCATGGCATAGGGCTGCTCGTCGTTGGCCCAGTCGCAGACATAGGCCACGCCGGCTTCGCCCAGCAGCTGTGGCGTGACCGTGGACTCGGAGTAGTCGGCGCCGAACCATCCTGCCGTGGCCACCCCGCAGGCGTCCAGGCGGCCCAGGGTCTCGGCGATGTAGGCGCGCTCCTGCTGCACGGACATGGCGCTGGTCTGTGGCCGGGTCACCGCGATGCCATGGGCCACAAACTCGCAGTCCAGCGCCTTCAGATGGTCGAGCAGGTCGGGGTATTGCTCTGCGCTCAGCACGTCGATGGCGACGGTCGGGCGGATGCCGCGCCGGTGCAGCGCCTCCAGGATGCGGAAGATGCCGACCCGGTGCCCGTATTCCCGGGTCGACACCCGCGAGATGTTCGGGAAGTCCCGCACCAGCCCACCGCCGACGCTGCGGACCTGCGGCCAGCCCGCAGGCAGCGGGTCTTCGTAGGACTCCAGCACCACCAGCGGGACCACCGCCAGTTGCCGCTGTCCGGGCCAGCGCAGGGGCGGGCGGGCCGGAAACGGGTTCCAGGCGAAGTGCGGGTGGTCATTGCCGGGGCTCCGCTGCGCCGGCTGCGGACCGCTGGCCAGCGCGGTGTCTGCCACCGGCCGCGGGACCGGCACGGGCCGTTGACGGCTGCGCTCCTGGGCGCGGGCATGGACTGCCATCGCATGCGCCAGTTGTTCGTCGTAGTGGTGTTCCAGGTAGTGGGCGGCGATCTCGTCGCCGGTGGCAAACCAGACGCCTTCGTGCCGGCACAGATGGTCCAGGATCTCGCGCAGATGCCCGATGTGGTGGGGCTGCCCGATCTGGTAGGGGTGCAGCGCGATGCAGAACACCCGCCCACCCTCGGCACTTTCGGCATACAGGCGGTCGAATGCCGCCTTGCAGGCTTGCACGAAATAGCGCCCGCCGTAGGGCCGACCGTCCCACAGGGGCGCGTCGTTGAGGTCGTACGAATAGGGCATGGAGATCAGGCGCCGCCCGGGCACGATGATCGGGACCGGCACGTCGTCATGCACCCAGTCGGCATGGTAGGTCATGCCGCTTTCGGCGATCAGCGCCGGCGTGCGTTCGGTGTTGGTGATGGCGGGTGTGAGGATGCCCCGCAGGTCCTGCCCGGTGTGCCGCTTCAGGCTGTCGATGTTGTCGCGGTAGAAGGCGCGCTCGGCGGCTTCGTCCATGCCGTAGAGGAAACGGGTGTTGTAGATGCCATGGCTCATGACACCCCATCCGCGGTCGCGGATGAGCTGCGCCACCTCGGGCAGGTGGTCGAGCAGGGCCAGGTTCAGCGACACCGTGGGCCGGACCGGGTAGTCCTGCAGGGCGGCGTCCATGCGCCACAGCCCCACGCGATTGCCGTAGTCGCGGAAACCGTATTCGCGTACGTCAGGGTGCGAGGGCACACGGTCCCAGGTCTCGCGCCCCACCGCAGGGGGTGGCGTGTACTCGTAGAACTCGATGTTGGGAACGATCCACACCGCCAGACGCTTGCCGCCAGGCCAGCGGATGGGCGGCCGGGTGGTGACCGGGGCGTAACGGACGAAGTCGCGGATGGATTTCATGGGGTGATGTCCTCGCTGGCAGGCCCGGGCAGGGGAATATCCCGGGCGTCGCGCAGATGACCGAGCCCTTGCAGGCACTGGTAGAGCGACTCGGCACAACCCTCTTCGATGCCGGCATGCCGGGTGCAACCCAGGAACTTCGCGTGGATCTCGGCAGCCGCCAGGGGCGTGTCGGCATGGCCGGTGGCGCGCCGGATGGGTGGGGTGCTGACGACCGTGCCATCGTGCAGGTGCAGGTGAACCTGGTCGAACGGCGCCGCATCACGCCAATCGGGCTCGAAGGCATCGGTGGTGACGGTCTGCACCCGCGCCATGAGGGACTGTACGCCCGGTTCGCATACCTTGGCGTCCTGCAGCTCCCCAAAACCCATGGCACGGTGGACCAGCGCGCCGACGATGGCGTATTCCAGGCTGAACTTGGCCTGCAGCGCATCCTGCGGAAGGTGGTAGGGCATGACGGCCGCATGCCGCTCGCTGACGTGCGCCACGATGCGGTGCACCGAGGCCGGATCCACCGGACTCTGGCGCTGCAGGGTCAGGATGGCATCGATGCTGCGCTGGGCGGCACCCACCACCGGGTACTTCTTGATGTTCAGCCGGCGGGTGGCCATCTGCCAGTCGTCGGGCGCCGGCGCGGGTCGGTCCAGGTCGACATTGCCATGGGGCGAAAAGGCACGCAACAGGCCGCGCGATCCCTCGATGGCCGACGGGCTGGCGTGCAGGCCGTGGCGGGCCATCGCGGCGGCAGTGATGCCCACGCTGGCCGCCCGCCCACCGTGGTAGGGCTTGGCCATGGTGCCGAAGTTCTCGAAGATGCCCCCGGCGTTGGAGGCGGCCAGTGCCAGCGCGTCGGCACATTGCCGGGTGTCGAGCCCCCAGACGACGCTGGCCGCCGCAGCAGCGCCCAGGGTTCCGAGGACGGAGGTCGGGTGCCAGCCCTTGTCGTAGTACAGGTCCCGCTCGCGCACGAAGACATCGCACCACACTTCGTATCCGATCGCATAGGCCCGGATCAGGGTCGCACCAGACACCGGTGCGGGATGCGCGTCGGCGGCAGCCAGCACGGCGGGAACCAGCACGGCGCTGGGGTGGTTCGAAAACGCGAAGTCGTCGTAGTCCAGGGCATGTGCCGCCGTGGCATTGACCAGGGCCGCCTGCGCGGCCGGCAGCCTGGCGGCACCACAGACACTGCGGGACTGTGCGGCCCCGCCTTGCTCGATCGCCCAGCGTGCCAGTGCGCCTACCGCGTCTTCCCGCGCGCCGGCGAGCATCACACCGATCGCATCCGTGAAACCCAGCACCGCGACGGACGCGACCGCGTCCGGCACCGGGTGGTCGGCACTGGCGGCTATCCGCTGCGCATAAGCCTGGGTGAGTGGGTTCATTTTGTATGCATTATCTGTCTGCATTCCTGCCATTATGCCGACAAGGCCCCTGGGCCGGGCGGGCTGGAGAATGTTTATGCATACAATCTGGCGCTTTCAAGGGGTGGGCGACATGGATCTCTGGCAACTGGATGCCGCGCAGGCCTCGGCCCTGATGGCACAGGGTGAACTGCGCAGCGAAGACCTCACACGGGCCTGCCTGGATCGCATCGCCGCGCGCGAGCCGGTGCTCAAGGCCTGGGCCCACCTCGACCCCGAGGGCGCGCTGGCGCAGGCCCGTGCGCGGGACCGGGAGCCGCGGCGCGGGCCCCTGCACGGCATACCGGTCGGCATCAAGGACGTGATACGCACTGCGGACCTGCCCACGACATTCCATTCGCCGGTGTATGCCGGGCACCGTCCGAACGAGGACGCCCATGCCGTTGCGGTGCTGCGGGCATTGGGTGCGGTCATCCTGGGCAAGACCCACACGCTTGAATTCGCCTGTGGCGGGGCGTTTCCGCCCACCTGCAACCCCTGGGATCCGCAACGCACGCCCGGCGGCTCGTCGTCGGGCTCCGGTGCGGCTGTGGCGGACGGCATGGTGCCGCTCGCATTGGGCACGCAGACCGGCGGCTCCACGATCCGCCCCGCAGCGTTCTGCGGCGTATACGGCATGAAGCCGACCTG
>JBIKTP010000236.1:0-4859 GCA_044348035.1 Burkholderiaceae bacterium | reverse complement strand
GGGAGTGAAGGCCACGTTGGTGGTGTCGCTGGTGCGCGAGGGGCGCCTGTGGGGCCTGATAGCCTGCCACCATTACTCGCCGCGCAACCTGGCTTTCGGAGTGCGAACAGCGGCAGAGCTGCTTGCGGAGGTCATCACGACCCGGATCTCGGCCATCGAGAACTACGCGCATGCGCAGGTGGCGATCCAGGTGCGCCGGCTGGAACAAAGGCTGATCGAGGCCACCTCCACCGAGGGCGACTGGCGGTTGGCCCTGTTCCGCAACCCGCACACGCTGCTCAAGCCGGTGGACGCCACAGGCGCCGTGCTGTTCTTCGAAGACGATATCCAGACCTCGGGCGAGGTGCCCTCGACGCCCGAGCTGCGGGCATTGCTGCAATGGGTGCATGGCCAGGACCATGACGGCCTGTTCAGCTGTTCGGCGGTGGCCCGCGCCAACCCGGCGCTTGAATCCCTGACGCCCACGGCCAGCGGCGTGCTCGCGGTGCGACTGTCGAGCGCGAGTCCCGACTACCTGATGTGGTTTCGCAAGGAACAGCTGCTGACAGTCACCTGGGCCGGCGATCCGACCAAACCCGTCTCGGGAAACGACCCGCTGGAACTGTCACCCAGGAGGTCCTTTGCCGCATGGTCCGAGATTGTGCAGGGCACTGCGCTGCCCTGGAGCAGTGGCGAGACCGCGCTGGCGCGGGCCTTTGGCGCGTCGCTGGTGGACATCATCCTGCAGGTCAATGCAGTGCGCCTGCTGATCGCCGAGCACCAGCTGAGCCAGACCCGGGCTGCAGTCGCCAAATCGCGCGAACCGGTCATCATTCTGGATGCTTCACTGCGCATCCTGTTTGCCAACGATGCTTTCTACCAGTTGGCGCGCCGCCCACGCGACACCCGTCCGACACTGGATGCGATCGCCAGCCATTTTTCCGAGCCGTCTCAGGTGCATGCCATGCTGGACAGCCTGGCCCAGGAACGGCGCGCCTGGCGCGGAGAACTGGGCATCGCGATGGAAGATGGCGCCGCGCTGCAGGTCGGCGTTCGGGCCGAAGTGGTTCCCGCCCGGGACGGCTCGGTGCTGGGCTTTTTCCTGATCTTCGACGATCTGACGCAGAGCCTGCGTGCGGCTGCTGCCCGCAGGCAACTCGAGCAATCCCTGTCCGACGCAAGGCGCAGCAGTCTGGCGCTGGACGCACAAGGCGGTGGCACCAGCGCCACCGATGGCGTCATGGCGGCCGTACTGGCCAACACCAGCATTGCCGCGATGGACATCAGCGACGGTGGCGCGGGGCCGTCGGTGGCGGGGATGCTGGAAGAAATCGATCAGTCGGCCCAGCGCGCAGCCGCCCTCTACGGTCAGTTGCGGGTCTTCAATTCTCCCTGAGCCCGCTCGCTGTCTTCAGGCTGCGGGTGGCGCCGAAGGCCGGCTTGGGCAAGTTGCTCGAACAGCTCGCGGTGCCGACAAAACGCGTCCTGCGCCTCCGTGACGATCCTGCCGATGTCGCGTTCGTTGACAGGCACCTGCGCCAGCTGCCTCCGAAAGGCCGCGGTGAGCGCGGCCGTCTCTGCCATATCACCGAAGTGGTAGAAGGCCAAACCCGACAGTCCGGCGGTCAGCGCCAGGCTGCGGCCCACGATGCGCTTGAGCTGTTGCCCGCCGCTCAGATCCCCCAGGTAGCGCACGTAGGCGTGGGCGAGGAGCAGCTCGGGCTGGCTGCTGGCCAGGGTCTGCAGATGCAACCGGTAGGCCTGCCCCGCCGGCTGGACAGCAAGCGCGCCACTCCAGCCCGGGCCATGCAGCGCGTCAAGGTCCCGGGCCAGGGTGGCAGCGCGGAACAGCCGCGGGTCATGGATGCCGGCCAGCAATGCATGCCCCCTGGAAGCCTCCAGTGCGGCCTCCAGGCTGGCATACAGTGCGTGCAAGCTGCGCAGCAGGAGGCAGTACGCCTTGCGCTGCATCTGTCCGCGCAACAACGTGCGCATGAATTCGCTGCTCTCGACCTCGGTATGCAGGTCGCGGGTGCCCTGGCGCAGTGCATCGGCCAGGCCCGTTGTCAATGCCGCACCCTAGTGTTCGCCTTCGGCGAGCGCATCCCCGATGCCGAAACGGCGCAGCTTCACATACAGGCTCTGGCGCGAGAGACCCAGCATTTCCGCCGCAGATGCACGGTTGTCGTGGGTGAGCCCGAGCGCGGCTTCGATACATAGTTGCTCGATCAGGTCGGTTGTCTCGCGCACGATGTCGCGCAGGGGCACACGCCCCACCAACTCGGTGATCTGGCCTGGAGACCTTGGCAGATCACGGCTGGCGCGCGGGTCGTTACCCAGGCGGCGACCCACGTCACGGATGGTGAACCCGAGGCAGGGCAATTCTCCTCCGGTCACGGAGACCGCGGAGATCTCGACCTGCGCAGTGGAGCCGTGCTCGCCCCGCAGGGTGGTGGCGAACAGGCGGACAGCACCGCTCTGGCGCAGGTTCGAGATCAGGACATTCATGTCCACGCCGGTGCGGCCCAGCCACTTTTCAAGAGATGCGTTGCGCACCATCTCTTCGCTGGGCAACTGGACCAGATCCAGGAAGGCGTGGTTGGCGCTCAGTACCCGGCCGGTGGGGTCGGTGACCACGAAGGCGTCCGGCGCACTTTCCATGACCCTGAGCAGCATCTGTTTGCCACTGGACAATGCTTCCTGGGTGCCAGGTGTCTGCGCCCAGACGCGCACCATGAAATGGGTGCTGCCTTCCTGGCGGAAAAGGGACACGGATACGGTCACCTCCGTCCCGCTGTTGGCAAGCCGGGCCCGCAGGGTCTCCACCCGGCCACTGCTGCGGACCTGCTCGGTCAGGCTGGTCAGGGGCTCTGCAAACCGGGGCTCCAGGTGATCCGCCAATGCCCATCCAGTGCGTACGAGCCCGTCGCCCAGCAGGGCATGTGCTGCAGGATTGGCTTCTTCCAGCTTGCCGGAAGCCGCCTCGATGATGAGGACGGCCTCCGAGGCCAGCTGAAACAGCAACCGGTAGCGGGTCTCGACATGGCGCAGGCGCCAGTAATCACGCTCCATCGACAACTGCGCGCTGACCAGACGCTGCTGTAGCGATACGTTGGCTCGCAGATCGCGACCGAATGCCACCGTATGGCCGGCCGATTGACCGTCCGAGCGCATCGGAACAACCGCATAGGACAGGGGCAGATCGGCGCCATCGGCAGAGGGATGGTTGATATGGCGCCAGCGGGTCTTCTGGCCATTGCCGGCCTCCCGCAGCAGGTCTTCGACCTTGGGGCGGCTTTCGATGGTGACCGTCGCGCTCCATGGCTTGCCCAACCATTGCTGGTAACCGTGCCCGAACAGGTCTTCAGAGCCGAAAGCCATGTCCTGGATGACGCCAGCCTCATCCATCACCAGCGCGACATCCGCAGAAGCAGCGATCAGGTTGGCGGCAACATCGGCATTGAGGTGCTGAAAAAATCGCTCCGGACTCTCAAAACGCCCCATCTGTGGTTGTCGCCGTCCCTCCTGCATACCGTACTTTCGTGTCTTGGTGGGTGTCTGCCATGCCGGTCAGACCGCCACGCGGCTGACTGACAGTTTTTCCGCGATCTCAGGCGCCCTGCGACCATCGGAGGTGGCGCCATCTGCGCCGACGCGGGATATGAATTCCGGATGAAGGCCGAAGATCGGGCCTCCGACCATGATCCCAACCCGAGGGTTGACAGCTGCCTTGCGAACCGCCTTGATGCACCGGGCGAGGTCGTCGAGGTGCAGTTCGGACCCCAGGGAGAATCCGACGACATCGAACCATTCCCGCCGCACCATGGTCACGGGGTCGGCGCCTGCCTCCCAGGGGCCTCCGGCGACGTCCCATCCTGCGTGGCGGAAGAACTCCGACACCATCACCAGGCCAAATGTGTGTTGCTCCCCGGGGCTGGGCAGGAGAAGAATGCGCCGGCCGGTGCCAGAGTGGCTGAGCGGTTGGCTGAATCCAGGGCTGAGTTCACGCAGTACCTGGTGCAGTCGGCCCAGGCCGATCGTGACCTCCGTGAAGTCGCACAGGTCCTGCTCCCAGAGTTTGCCGAGATGGCGCGCCACCGGGGCGAGAAGCTCGAGGTAGATGGTCTCCACCGCGATGCCCTTGAGCCGCATGGCGTCGATGCAGGCCTGGGACAGATTTTCGTCGTCCGACAGCACCAGGCGGGCAAACGTCTCGACTTCCTGTTGGGTGACCTGCTCGCTGGGGGAGTCGGGCTCCGGCAGGGTCAGGCATTCATGGGGGTTTCGGTGGGCCAGCATGAGGCGCGGGATGATTTCATGCTCGATCGCCTTCGCCAGCAATGCCAATCGGAGATCGACGGCTTCGCTGTGGCCCTGGTCATGTCCGTTCGTGGTGCCATTGAAGTCGCCCTCCCAATTGCCAGACCGGTGCCAGCTATCGGATTGGGCCGCACTCTGTGCTGCATCGTCCGACCCTGGGCCCGACTGTGTGTACGTGTTCATCAATGATCCCCTCGCTCCAAACGAGTAGTCACCGCTTCGTGCCCGGAAAGATATCCGGATGTCGCCACGCGGTCATTATTTTGTCTACCGATGGATTCCCTGTCGCGCGCCGGTTGACACATGCCACTGTCCGGTTCGCCAGGGGTTTGTACCTTGTCAAGCCCCATGCGTCAAACGATTCCACCGATCCTAGGGAAAACTCTACTCTTCTGACAAAACGTGTCAAGTTTAATTTACGTTAACCCAGGTTGACATGCCGGACAAGGACGACTAAATTCAGCCACATGGTGATCAAGAGGCAGACAGACAACACTCCATTGGCGCATGGCCGGTTCCGGGCTGCGTGGTCATGGCCGTGCATCCCCCGCGGGCAGGGT
>JBIKTP010000234.1:0-4885 GCA_044348035.1 Burkholderiaceae bacterium | reverse complement strand
CAACAACACCGATGTCAATACCCGCATCGGCTGGTATGGCGTGCCCGGGGACCCGCCGGCCACCGGCGATGCCGGTGCGGGAGCGGCCGGGCCGCTCGCCGGCTGGAGCGGGGCGACACCGTTTCCGCTGATCCAGGGCGCCGACTGCTGCGCCCGCGTCGTGGCGGTTGCCGCGGGCGGCGACGCAGACCTGGTGGGCCGGCGCGTCCTCGTGCGGCCCTGCATGCGGCGCGACGGTTTCGGGAGCATGGACACCGTGTGGCTGGGCTCGGACATGGACGGTGCGTTCGCGCAGTATGTCAAGGTACCGGCCGGGGAGGTCTTCGCCATCGACTGCGCCTGGAGCGATGTCGAACTCGCCACCATTCCCTGTGCCTACGGGACGGCCGAAAACATGCTGCACCGCGCCGGTGTCGCAGCCGGTCACCGGGTGCTGGTGTCGGGCGCATCTGGTGGCGTGGGTTCGGCGGTGGTGCAGCTGGCCCGGCGCCGGGGTGCCGAGGTCATCGCGATCACCACCGCCCCCAAGGCGGAAAAGGTCCGGGCCTTGGGCGCGCAGCGGGTGCTGCTGCGCGACGAAGATCCCTGCCAGGTGCTGGGGGCTGGTGGCGTGGATGTGGTGGTCGACAACGTCGCCGGCGCGGGTTTCGGGCCCTTGCTGCGCAGCCTGCGCCGCGGCGGGCGGTATGTGTCCTCCGGCGCGATTGCCGGGCCGCTGGTGGCGCTGGACATGCGCACGCTCTACCTGAACGACCTCACCCTGATCGGCTGCACCGCTTGGGATACGCCGGTGTTCGCGCAGGTGGTGCAGGCCATCGAGCGCAACGAGATCCGCCCCCTGGTGGCCGGCGTGTTCGCGTTGCAGAATATCGCGCAGGCACAGCATGCGTTCCTCGACAGGGCGCATGTGGGCAATTTCGTCCTGGTGCCCCCGCAGCAACTTCCGGAGTGAATGCCATGGCCATGCCTCTCGTGGTGGAACGCAATGTGCTGGTGCCGATGCGCGATGGCGTGCTGCTGGCAGCCGATGTCCTGCGGCCGCAGTCGGCACAGCGTGTGCCGGCCATCCTCAACTTCGGGCCGTACCACAAGGACGGGCGGGGCGGCCGTCTGGCGGTGGACAGCGTGCACCGGCACTTTGCGGCGCTGGGGTATGCCGGCGTCACGGCCGACCTGCGCGGCCTGGGCAACTCGGGCGGCACCAGTCCCGGTGCTTTTGCGCCGGGCGAAGGGCAGGATGGCCACGACCTGGTGGAGTGGATCGCCGCGCAGCCCTGGTGCGATGGACGCGTGGGCATGTGGGGTGTGTCCTATCCCGGCGTCACCGCCCTGTCGACGGCCGCCACGCGCCCGCCGCACCTGCAGGCGATCGTGCCGATCCATGCCACCTCCGACCTGTGCCGCGGAGTCGTTTCGCTTGGCGGAACGAACAGCGGGTTCTGGATGCGTGCCGACTGGGGCCCGCGCATGGCCGCCTACAACCTGATGCCTCCGCAGTGGCAGGACAGCGCAGGCCGCTGGGCGCGGGTGTGGGCCGAGCACCTCGAAGGCAATGCACCCTGGATGGAGGCGTTCTCCACGCACCCGGGTTTTGATGACTTCTGGCGTTCGCGCGTGGCCGACATGGCGCGCATCACCTGCCCGAGTTTCCTGGTCTGCGGCTGGCGCGACCTGTACGCCGATTGCACACCGCGCGACTTTGCCGCCATCCAGGCGCCGCGCAAGATGCTGATCGGCCCCTGGAAACACGAGTTTCCCGATACCGGCCGCGAGGCGCCGGCAGCGGGCCTGTGGGAGATGCAGCGCTGGTTCGACCGCTGGCTCAAGGGCGTCTCCAATGGCATCGACCAGGAGCCGGCAGTGTCCGTGTACGTGCAGGGACGCGCAAGCCAGTGGCGTTCGGAGATGCAATGGCCGCCAGCACGGGTGGACAGCCTCGAACTGCGCCTGACCCCGGGCGGCACGCTGGACGCGGCATCGGGTGGCACGGGGGAGAGCGTGCACCGGCACGATCCGACCATCGGCATGCATTCGCTGGCCTGGGACCCCTGGACCACCGCCCTCGACCCGACGCTGCCGCGTGACCATTCGGCCGACGATGCGCGCTCGCTGTGTTTCACCGGGCCGCCCCTGGAGCAGCCGCTGGAGTTGCAGGGCTGCCCGGAGGCGGTGCTGGACCTGAGTCCCGAGGCCTTGCCGCTGAATGTGGTGGTCAAGCTGTCGGCCGTGTCCGCGAGCGGCTGCTCCACGCTGATCACGACGGGCTGGCTCAACCTGGGAGCAGCCGGGGACGCGCTCGAACGGCGAACGGTGCGCGTGCCGCTGCGTGCCACCGCCTACCGGCTGCAGCCCGGTGAGCGGCTGCGCGTGGCGGTGTCCTGCGCCGACTTCCCGCGGGTCTGGCCGACACCCGTATGCGCAGACCTGCGCCTGTTCCATGGGGTGTCCCGGGTCCTGCTGCCCGTGGTGCCGGACCCCTCCGGTGCGTCTCCTTCGCCGGCGTGGGGGCCGCTGCAGGCATCGGCATTGGGGTCTCCGAATGATCTGGGCGGCGCGCAGACCTGGGACATCACCCGGGACCTGATGACCGATGCAGTGCGCCTGCAGGCCACCCGCACGGAGCGCATCCGCATCGAGGCGCACACCGAGCTGGTGATCGACCATGCCTATGGCGCAGCCGTCTCGGCCTCCCGACCGGACCTGGCCCGCATGCACTCGACCACCCGCGTGCGGCTGGCGCAGGCGGCGGGACTGACCGAACTGGTGACCCGCACGTCCTCCACCGCCCACGGGGCGAGTGTCGATGTCGACATCCGGGTCGACGGGCAGCCGTTCTGGCAGCGGCAGTGGAAGGTCGACGGCCCGGGCTAGGCGAACTGCAACTGCAGGCTGCCCAGCGGCTCGCTGAAACTGGCCGACCACGTCTGGCCCGGCGAGACGGGCCAGGCATCGGTCCACGTGCCGGTGGTGACCACATCGCCGGGCTGCAGATCCGGCGCGCCCGGGCAGGCCCGCAGTTCCTGCAGGAAATGGTGCAGGGCGCGCAAGGGGCTGTCGAGCACATTGGCACCGGCACCCTGGTCCACTGCCTCGCCGTTGCGCTGCAGGGACACGGTGGCGCCGGCCAGCAGCGCGTCCAGTGCCTGGGCGCTGTCGGACACTGCACGCACCGGGACACGCCGGCCCACCAGCAGCCGGAAGTGCAGGCCGCCGTCGGCCACCGTATCGGGGATGGTGAATTTCCAGTCGGCGCGGTGCGACTGCACGATCTCGAAGCCCGGGGCCACCCAGTCGATCGCGTCCCACAGGTCCTGCAGCGAGGCATCGGGCGCCGGGGTGGCGCGAAGACCGAACACGGCCTCGGGTTCGATGCGCGGCTGGCAACTGCCGGACAGCGACAGCGCGCCGGCGGATTCGCAGTGCGTCAGGGTGGTGTCCCACACGCTGCCCCAGATCGGCGCAAACACCTGGTAACGCGGCCAGATGCCGCGGTTGGTGAATCCGATCTTGAAGCCGCGCGGCACTTCGCCGCGGGCCTGGCGCAGCTGGCGCAAGGCCAGCTGGCTCTGATAGGCCGTGGCCACATCGGGCGCGGCCGGAGTTGCCGACGTCCAGAGCCGGGCGGTATCCTGGTGGTCCAGCAGTTCAGCGGGTGTCATCATGGTGAGGCTCATGGGTGGCGTGTGGAAGGGGTTGCGGGGGCGGGCACGGCGCCTGCGGGCGGAACCACCCAGCGTGCCAGCAGGAAGGTCATCAGCGCGCACAGGGCGATGCCCGTCACCATGGGGCGGGCGGAATTGTCGACAAAAAGACCCACCAGCGCCATCACGCTGGCGCCGGTGATAAACTGCAGCGTGCCCATCAGGGCCGAAGCCGTGCCCGCGATGGCGCCATGGGCATCCAGCGCCAGCACCGAGGTGGTGGGCACCACCAGGCCGAGGAAACCGAACCCCGCCAGCATCATCACGATCAGCACATCGAGACGGTCCACCCCCAGCAGGTACAGCGCCAGCAGGGAGAGCATCACCGACGCGTAACCGGTGACCGCGAACCGTACCACGCGATGCAGGCCCCAGCGCGAGGCCAGGCGGGCGGTGAACTGGGATGCGCCGATGAAGGATGCGGCATTGATGGCAAACGCGATGCCGTATTGCCGCGGCGTCAGGCCGTAGTGGTCGATCAGCACGAAGGGCGAGTTGGCCAGGTAGGTGAAGAAGCTCGAGACGCCAAAGGCGCCGATGAAGACCAGGCCGAGAAATTTCCTGTCACGCAGCAGCACTCCATAACTGGCCAGTGCGGTGCCGACACTGCTGTGCAGGCGTTTCTCCACCGGCCGGGTCTCGGGCAGGCCGAGGGCCAGCAGCACCAGGGCCATGGCGGCGATCACCGTCACGGCCCAGAAGACGCTGCGCCAGCCGAAGGATTCGATCAGCAGGCTTCCGGTCAGAGGCGCCAGGATGGGCGACACGCTGAAGACCAGCATCAGCATCGACATCAGGCGGGCCGCATCGGTGCCGGTGTGCAGGTCGCGCACCACCGCTCGCGGGATCACCATGGTGGCGCAGGCGCCCAGCCCCTGCACGAAGCGCAGGGCCACCAGGGTCTGGATGTCGGGGGCCAGCGCGCAGCCGATGCTGCCCAGTGCAAACAGCACCAGGCCGAAATACAGCGGTGCCTTGCGCCCGACCATGTCCGACACCGGGCCATACAGTACCTGGCCCAGGCCCAGCGCAATGAAGAAGGCCATCAGGCTGGCCTGCACCGCTCCCACGGTGGTGCCCAGGCTCTTGCCGATCGACGGCAGGGCGGGCAGGTACATGTCGATGGCAAACGGCCCGATGGCAGAGAGCAGGCCCAGAACCAGGGCGGTTTTCAGCAGATCAGG
>JBIKTP010000235.1:0-4885 GCA_044348035.1 Burkholderiaceae bacterium | reverse complement strand
TACAGTTGCCGGTTACGTTTACGTAAACGTAAACCGAAGCGCCATTGTTCGCCCCTGCAGGGGCCGCCCCGGAGACCCCGATGACCGACCTGTCCGCTGAATCCAAGGCCCTGGCCGAGTACCGCCCCACCCACAAGGTCCGGTTCGTCACGGCGGCCAGCCTCTTCGACGGGCACGACGCCGCCATCAACATCATGCGCCGCATCCTGCAGGGCATGGGCGCAGAGGTGATCCACCTGGGCCACAACCGCAGCGTCGACGAGGTGGTCACGGCGGCGCTTCAGGAGGATGTGCAGGGCATCGCGATCAGCTCCTACCAGGGCGGGCATGTCGAGTATTTCAAGTACATGGTCGATCTGCTGCGCCAGCGTGGTGGCGCCCATATCCAGGTGTTCGGCGGCGGCGGCGGCGTGATCGTGCCGCCGGAAATCCGGGAGCTGCATGCCTATGGCGTGGCCCGCATCTTCAGCCCCGAGGACGGCCAGCGCATGGGCCTGGCCGGCATGATCGGCGAGATGGTCATGCGCTGCGACAAGGACCTGACCGGCTTCGCGCCGACCAGCGTGCAGGCGATCCAGGGCCATGGCGAGATGCAATGGCGCGCGCTGGCCCAGCTGATCACCGCACTGGAAAACGAGAAGGCGGCGGGCGAGGCCAAGGGCGCGCCCAGCGCGGACTTCACCCGTCTGGTGGGCGACATCCGCGCCCATGCGGCGACCTGCAAGACGCCGGTACTCGGCATCACCGGTACCGGCGGCGCGGGCAAGTCCTCGCTGACCGACGAACTGATCCGGCGCCTGCGGCTGGACCAGGGCGACCGTCTTCGGGTGGCCGTCATCTCGATCGACCCCTCGCGGCGCAAGAGTGGCGGCGCGCTGCTGGGCGACCGCATCCGCATGAACGCCATCGCGCCCTGGGGCCGCACCGGCGAGCAGCGTGTCTTCATGCGCAGCCTGGCCACCCGCGATTTCGGTTCCGAGATCAGTGCAGCCCTGCCGGACGTGATCGCCGCCTGCAAGTGCGCCGGCTTCGACCTGGTGGTGGTCGAGACCTCCGGTATCGGCCAGGGGGATGCGGCCATCGTGCCGCATGTCGATGTGCCGCTGTACGTGATGACGCCGGAGTTCGGCGCCGCCAGCCAGCTCGAGAAGATCGACATGCTGGATTTCGCCGAGTTCGTGGCCATCAACAAGTTCGACCGCAAGGGCGCGCTCGATGCGCTGCGCGATGTGGCCAAGCAGGTACAGCGCAACAAGGAGGCCTGGACGACCCCTGCCGACCAGATGCCGGTGTTCGGCACCATGGCGGCACGCTTCAACGATGACGGCGTCACCGCGCTCTACCAGGCCCTGCTGCCGCGCCTGCAGGCGCTCGGCCTGCAGGCCGGGCCCGGCAGCCTGCCCCGCGTGGCGGTGCGCCACAGCACCAACCAGACGCCGGTGGTGCCGGCCGCGCGTACGCGGTATCTGGCCGAGATCAGCGACACCGTGCGCGGCTACAAGGTCCGCGCCCGGGGCCAGGCCACCATCGCCCGCGAGATCCAGCAGTTGCGCGCGTCGGCCCGGATGCTGACGGCCGCCAACCCGGACAAGGTGCGCGCGGTCGAGGCCGTGACCGGCCTGGCCGAGGACCGCGAGGCACTGATGGGCGCCGCCGAACGCAAGTTGCTGGCCCAGTGGCCGGAAATGCGCAAGGCCTATGCCGGTGACGACTACGTGGTGAAGATCCGCGACAAGGAGATCCGCACCCAGCTGGTCACCCGTTCGCTCAGCGGCACGCCGATCCGCAAGGTCTCGCTGCCGCAGTACGAGGACCATGGCGAGATCCTGAAGTGGCTGATGCTCGACAACGTGCCCGGCAGCTACCCGTACACCGCAGGAACCTTCGCGTTCAAGCGCGAGAACGAGGACCCGACCCGCATGTTCGCCGGCGAGGGGGATGCCTTTCGCACCAACACCCGCTTCAAGCTGCTGAGTTCCGGCATGCCGGCCAAGCGGCTGTCCACCGCCTTCGATTCGGTCACGCTGTACGGCAACGACCCCGACCTGCGGCCCGACATCTACGGCAAGGTCGGCAACTCCGGCGTCAGCATCGCCACGCTGGAAGACATGAAGGTGCTCTACAGCGGTTTCGACCTGTGCAGCCCGAGCACCAGCGTCAGCATGACGATCAACGGCCCGGCGCCCAGCATCCTGGCGATGTTCATGAACACCGCCATCGACCAGAACATCGACAAGTTCACGACCGACAACGGCCGCGAGCCCACCGCCACCGAGGTCGAGAAGATCCGCGAATGGGTTCTGGAGAACGTGCGCGGCACGGTGCAGGCCGACATCCTCAAGGAAGACCAGGGCCAGAACACCTGCATCTTCAGCACCGAGTTCTCGCTCAAGGTCATGGGCGACATCGCCGAGTATTTCGTGCACAACCGGGTGCGCAACTTCTACAGCGTGTCGATCAGCGGCTACCACATCGCCGAGGCCGGGGCCAACCCGATCAGCCAGCTGGCGTTCACGCTCTCCAACGGCTTCACCTTCGTGGAGGCCTACCTGGCGCGCGGCATGCACATCGACGACTTCGCGCCCAACCTCAGCTTCTTCTTCTCCAACGGCATGGACCCCGAATACACGGTCATGGGCCGGGTGGCGCGCCGCATCTGGGCGGTGGCGATGAAGGAGAAGTATGGCGCGAACGAACGCAGCCAGAAGCTGAAATACCACATCCAGACCAGCGGCCGCAGCCTGCACGCCCAGGAGATCCAGTTCAACGACATCCGCACCACGCTGCAGGCGCTGATCGCGATCTACGACAACTGCAACAGCCTGCACACCAACGCGTTCGACGAGGCCATCACCACGCCCACCGAAGATTCGGTGCGCCGCGCGATGGCGATCCAGCTCATCATCAACCGCGAATGGGGTCTTGCGAAGAACGAGAACCCGAACCAGGGGGCGTTCATCATCGAGGAGCTGACGGAACTGGTCGAGGAGGCCGTTCTGGGCGAATTCGAGCGGATCGCCGAGCGCGGCGGTGTGCTGGGCGCGATGGAAACGGGCTATCAGCGGGGCCGCATCCAGGACGAGTCCATGCACTATGAGATGCTCAAGCACACCGGCGAGCTGCCGATCGTGGGCGTCAACACCTTTCGCAACCCGCATGGGGACCAGGTGCAGGACAAGCTGGAGCTGGCACGTTCGACCGACGAGGAAAAGCAGAACCAGCTCAAGCGGCTGGCCGACTTCCACCAGCGCCATGCCGCCGAGGCACCCGCCATGCTCCAGCGCCTGCAGGAGGCGGTGATCGCCAACAGCAATGTGTTCTCGGTGCTGATGGACGCGGTGCGGGTCTGTTCGCTGGGGCAGATCACCAGCGCGCTGTTCGAGGTGGGTGGGCAGTACCGGCGCAATATGTAGTGCGCACAACGGGTCTGCGCACGACAGCAAAAAAGCGGGCCTCGGCCCGCTCTTTTCTTGGGTGACGCTGTTGTGCCGGCTGGCTCAGCGCTGCGCCAGCTTGCGACGCCGGGCAATACCTGCCACCACGAACAGACCGACCACCATCATCGCCATTTCACTGGGCTCAGGCACGGCAGCAAGTACCGCCATCTGGCTGGCAATGAAGGTATGGCCGGCGGTCGTCGGGTGGATGCCGTCCCAGAACAGGGCTTTGTCGATGTCGAGGCACTTGCTGGCGTTGCTCGGGGCACCACACGCATCGGTCGTGTTCGTGAACCCGTTCTGAGTCGCCTTCGCAGCAAGGCCATACAGATCAAAGGTCTTGACGCCGGTTTCGCCCGCAAGGCGGGTTTGCAGCGCGCCGTTCATCGTGCCAGACACGAGCGAGCCCAGTTGCGCGCCAGTCAGGCCCGACAAGGTGAATGGCACACCGCTGGTGATGGCTGGAGCAGTTCCGATGTTGGGGGTGTTCCAGACGATGATGTTTTTCGCTCCGGCGTCCTGCAGCATGTCGACGATGTTGCCAATGTCATTGGCGTATTGCGAGGCCGCAGCGCCTGCGATGCTGCCGATCGATCCGAAATTGCTGTTTGTGGCCAGGGCGGCAAAAGTGTCGCGTGCATTGTTGCCACCGCCCGCTATCACGTACAAGGCATCGGGGTCGGCCTTCCCGTTCGTTTGCTTCGTCAGGTAGCCTGGTAGCCCCGAAGACACGGGTGCTGCAACCTGGGCCAGGAGGCTCGGAATCAATCCGCCGCTGGTGGTGGCTCCGCCGAACGCGTAGTTGGTTCCGCCTGCCAGTGAAGGCAGGGGGTTGAGACCCATGGCCACTGCAAACTGGGTTGCCCAGACCGGTCCGTTGGAGTAGGTGCTGAAAGCGCCGGGGGCGGGCGCATAGGTCAGCGAGGGGATGTAGGTGTTGCCGAGAATGACCTGGGTCGCATCGACCCCCACGAGTGGCAGCAGGCTGTTGTTGCCGCCGTCGGACAAGCTGTCGCCAAACACAACCAGGGAGGACCAGGGGGGAGCTAGTGTCGCGCTGGCATTGCCACCCAGGGCTGCCAAGGAAAGTATTGCGCTGCCAAGCAGCTTGGGAATCGAATGCATGCCGTCTCCGGATTTGTAGGGCCACCCGGCCCGGGTTGCAGACCGGATACCCGGTCCGAGTCGCGAACTGTAAAGCAATTTCCGTGCTTGTACGGGGCACCTTTTTCAAATCAAGGACTTGCCAGAGCCAGCCGGCGTATTCGCACGCCGGGTGTAAACAAATCTGACGTTTGGCCCAGGATGCTTGGTTGTTTTCGATCAGGGTTTACCCGCAATTCCCGGTTGTGGCGCCGCTCATGGCGGCCGCACCACCACCTGTCCCAGCAACCCCAGCACATCTTCCTTGCGGCACAGCTCGGTGCCAGGCGTCAGCAGCGCGGCCG
>JBIKTP010000233.1:0-4889 GCA_044348035.1 Burkholderiaceae bacterium | reverse complement strand
CGGCGTGGGTGGCGGGATACCCAGCCCCAGGAAGGCCAGCGAGGCCTCGATCAGGATCGCGACCGACGACAGGATCACCACCTGCACCAGGATCGGGCTCCAGGAATTGGGCAATACCGTGCGGAACATGTTGTAGGCGGAGGAGCCGCCCAGCGCCTCGACCGCGGTGACGAAGTCGCGCTTGCGCAGAGACAGCACCTGGGCGCGGGTGATGCGCGCAAAACTCGGCACCCCGGTGATGCCCACCGCGATCAGCGCCGCGGTCTGGCTGCGGCCCAGCACCGCGATCATGGCCATCGCGAACAGGATGTTGGGCAGCGAGAGCATCACGTCGACGAGGCGCATCAGCACCGCATCGCGCCAGCCGCCGAAGAAGCCGGCCATCAGGCCGATCGGAACACCGATGGCTGCGGCGATCGCGACGGCACCGGCGGCGGTCAGCAGCGAGGTGCGCGCTCCGTAGACCACGCGGGCCAGCACGTCCCGGCCAAGCTCGTCGGTGCCGAACCAGTGCGCGGCACTCGGGCCCTTGAGCATGTTCACGTAATCCTGCGCCAGCGGATCGAGCGGCAGAGCCCAGCCCACCAGCAGCGAAGCCAGCACCAGCAGCGCCAGATACAGGATGCTGACCAGCGCTCCGCCATGGCTCAGCACGCGGCGCACGATCTCGCCCTGGCGCGCGGCACTCATCGGAGCACCTCCTTCGTCCCGGCGGAGTGGCGAGGCAGCAGCGTGCGGGCGGAGGCTGTCATTCCAGCACCCCCGCATGGTGGCAGGCCACGTGGGTTGGCAGACCGGGATAACTGCGGTACTCGGGCGACTGCCGGCTGCACAGATCGCTGGCCCGGAAACAGCGCGGGTGGAAGTGGCAGCCCGACGGCGGCTTGGCCGGATTCGGGATGTCACCCTCCAGAATGATGCGCCGGCGCTGGCGGCGGGCATCGGGGTCGGGCACCGGGACGGCGGACATCAGCGACTGCGTGTAGGGATGTACCGGCGAGCCGTACAGGTCGGCGGCGGCGCTTTCCTCGACCACCCGGCCGAGGTACATCACGGTTACCCGGTCGGAGATGTGGCGCACCACCGACAGGTCATGCGCGATGAACAGGTAGGCCAGCTGCAGTTCGCGCTGGAGGTCCTGCAGCAGGTTGACGACCTGCGCCTGGATCGACACGTCCAGGGCCGCCACCGGCTCGTCCAGGATCAGCAGGCGGGGCTTGAGCGCCAGCGCGCGCGCGATGCCGATGCGCTGGCGCTGGCCGCCGGAGAACTCGCGCGGGTAGCGGTTCACCATCGTCGGGGACAGCCCGACCAGATCGAACAGTTCGGTGATCCAGCGTGCGCCGCCCAGGGAGTCGTACAGGCCGTGGATGCGCAAGGGCTCGGCCACGATCTCGCCGACGGTCTTGATCGGGTTCAGCGAGGAATACGGGTCCTGGAAGATGTACTGCATGTTCCGCCGCACCTTGCGCATCGCATCGCGCGGCAGGTTCGTGATGTCCTGGCCGTCGAACACGACCGAGCCACCGTGCTTGGGCACCAGGCCCATGATGGCGCGGCCGGTCGTGGTCTTGCCGCAGCCCGACTCGCCGACCAGGCCCACGGTCTCGCCCGCGCGCACACTGAGGTTGACCCCGTCGACGGCGCGCACCCAGCCGATGCGCCGGCGCAGCAGGCTGCTCTTGACCGGGAAGAAGACCTGCAGGTTGCGCACCTCCAGCAGCGGGGCGGAGGTCTTGGGCGCACGCGCGCCGGCCGCTGCAGCCGCTGCCGGGCCGGCCAGCAGGGCGCCGACCTCTTCGGGGAAATGGCAGGCGCTGGAATGGCTTCCCGCCGCTTCGGAGCCCGCGACGTCAGCCACGACCCGCAGCGCCGGATCCTGCTGCTGGCAGGGCGTGCGCTCCCGCCCGATCGCGCAGCGTGGATGGAAGGTGCAGCCGGACGGCAGGCGGGCCGGCGTCGGCGGCTGCCCGATGATGGGAATGAGCCGGGCATCTGCGCCGTCGATGCGCGGAATGCTGCGCAGCAGGCCCACGGTATAGGGGTGGCGCGGGCGCTTGAAGATCTCGCCGACCGGGCCGGATTCGACGATACGCCCGCCGTACATGACCGCCACGCGGTCGGCCACCTCGGCCACCACACCGAGATCGTGCGTGATCAGGATCACGGCAGCCCCGGTTTCCTTCCGCCGGCGCGCCAGCACGGCCAGCACCTGCGCCTGCACCGTGACGTCCAGCGCGGTGGTGGGTTCATCGGCAATGATCAGGCGCGGCCGGCCCGACATGGCCATCGCGATCACGGCCCGCTGGCGCATCCCGCCAGAGAACTGGTGCGGATACTGCTGCGCGCGCCCCTCCGGGTCCGGAATGTCGACTTCCCGCAGCAACTCGACGGCGCGCGCATTCGCCTGGCTGGCCGCCACCTGGCCATGCGCCACCTGGCCCTCGATCACCTGGCGCCCGATCGGAAACACCGGATTGAGCGTGGTGGTCGGGTCCTGGAACACCATGCCGACATCGCGCCCGCGCATCTGGCGCAGGGCCTCGGCGTCCAGCGTGGTGATCTCGACGCCGTCCAGTTCGATCGAGCCCTCCACCTGGGCCTCCGGAGGCAGCAGCCCGCTGATCGCCAGCGAGGTCACGCTCTTGCCGGAGCCGGACTCGCCGACGATGCCCAGAACCTCGTTGGCGGCGACCTCGAAATCGATGCCGCGCACCGCCGGCACCGGTCGCCCGGAGCCAGTGAAAGTGACCTTCAGCCCACGGACACGGAGCGTCAACGGAAGCCCATGGTCCGGAACACCGGCATGTTGTCGATCTCGCGCACGATGCCGCCAACGTTCTTGGCGGCGACGATCAGGCCGATATCGTAGGTGTTGGTCGGGATCGCGAAGGCCGACTCCACCATCACCTTGTTCAGGTTGTCGTAGGCGGCCTTGACCTCGGCACCGGTGCCGAAGGTCTGGTTGACGCGGTCGACGGCCGCCACGTAGGCGGGATGCGGATGCGGATCGCCCAGCACCGGGTTCTTGCTGGTGCGGTAGATGCTGTTGGTGGTGACGCGGGTCGGGAACTTCTGGATGTTGCCGATGCCGCCGAACAAGGCATTGAACTTGCCCGCCAGCAAGGCGGTGGTGAACTCGGGTGTTCCCAGAACGTCCAGTTGCACGTTGAGGCCAACCCTGGCGAGCGTCGCCTGGACCACCTGGCTGATCGCCGCGGATGCAGGATCACCCCCATTGACCATGATCTTCCAGTTTTCCATGTCGGCCTTGGACAGCCCGGACGCCGTCAGCAGCGCGCGCCCCTTCTCGATGTCGAAGCCGTAGGTGGTGTTGTAGGACTTGTCGGCGGCCGGGCTCGCTGGCGCCCACGGCAGCGCCGTCACCTCTCCGAGGCCTGCATAACCGACCTGCAGGACGGCCTGGCGGTCGATCAGGTGGTTGAAGGCCTGGCGGAACTTCTCGTTGCGGAACGGGCCCGTGGTGGTGTTGATGCGAAACACCTGCACCAGCGGCCCCGGGCCCTGGATCAGCTGGTAGCCGGCCGAGCGCAGGCGCAGCGCCTGGCGCGACGCACCACCGTAGATGATGTCGATGGAGCCGGATTCGAGCGCAGCGGCCGCGGCATCGTTGTCGCTGAACACCGTGAGCACCACCTCGGTGATCAGTGGCTTCTCGGTGCGCCAGTAGCGCGGGTTGGCCGTCAGGCGCACCCGCTGCCCCAGCACCCGCTCGGCCAGCACGTAGGGGCCGGTGCCCGCAGGCTTGGCCTCGACATCGGCGATGCCGGCCGGGTCGATCGGCGAGATGAACTGCAGCAGGTCGGTGATCTGCTTGTCGGGCATCGGGCTGCTGAAGTTGAGCCGGATGGTGAAGGGGTCGACGACCGTCCAGTCCTTGACGGTGGCCATGGTCGCGAACAGGTTCTTGCCGGCCTTGGGGTCGGCGGCCTTCTTGAGGGTGGCCGACACTGCTTCGGCATTGAGAGGCGCGCCACTGTGGAAGGTGACATCCCGGCGCAGCGTCACGGTGACCGAGTTGTTGCCGGCACCCACGCTCCAGGCCGAAGCCAGGCTGGGGACGGCCTGGCCCTCCGGCGTGTATTCGATGAGGCTGTCATACAGGCTCTTGATCAGCGGGAAGTTCTGCGACGAGAACTGCGCCGGATCGAAGTTGACCATGTCGGCCAGAATCGCCACCCGCAAGCGCCCGCCCTTGAGGGCCTGGGCCTGGGCGGACAGCGGCAAGACGAGCGACGTGGCAGCCGCCAGGGATGCGGCCAGCACCGTGCGGCGAGCAATGGTAGGTTTCATGGCTTGGTTTCCTCTTGAGAAGTTGGATGGCATCGCGAGAACATCATGTGCTGGCCCGTCGCCAGTCGTCAATAGGGTCTAACGGGTAGACAGGGCGCGGGATGCGCGCCCATGGCAGCGTGAACACGTCCGACTGCCCCGGCCCGCTGGTGTCCACACGGATCACCTGCGATGACAGGGCCTTGAAATACTGGAAATTGGAGGCCGTCTTGAGCACGGCCATCTTGTAGTTCGACAGGTCCAGCCCCATGAATTCGTAGACATCGGGCAGGTTGCCCGCCACGCCTCGGTACTCGCTCACCAGCATCGTGACCGGACCGACCTGGAAAAGCACCGTGGTGCCCATGTCGATCTCGCTCTGGTAGTAGTCGCGCAGCGGCACCATGCCGCGGTGGATGCGCCCGACCTTGCCGGTGACCGTCAGCGGGGTGAAGAACTTCGGCGCCGAATGGCCGCCCACGGCCAGCGTGACCGTGGCTCCCTCGCCGGCGCTCACCAGCGCGGCAACTGTGCCTGGCTCGATCAGCGGCATCAGCACCGGGCTCTGGATCTTCAGGCGCAGGATGGATTCGAGA
>JBIKTP010000232.1:0-4896 GCA_044348035.1 Burkholderiaceae bacterium | reverse complement strand
ATCGTGCCGCCGCTCTGCGCGTGGGCCGGGATGGCGGAAACGCCCGCGAGGGCGACAGCGGCGCCAAGCGCCTTGAGGGTGAATCGACGTTGCATGGATCAGATCTCCGGTGGTGAATAAAGCCAACTCGCCGTGCAGAACCCCCTGTGGGTTCAACGAAGCGATGGGATGACTTTAGGCAGGGGACCGGGGACTGGAAATACGCCGAGTGGCGTATGCGGCGGTGCAGCAGGGAAAGGCCTTTGCGCTCAGCCCTCGAACTGCGGATGCAACTGCCTTATGCGGCCCATCGCCATCCCCGCCGCCGCCGTACGCGTCTCCACCCCCATCTTCACGTAGATGTGCTCCAGGTGCTTCTTGGCCGTGGCCGGGCTGCTGCCCAGGATGTCGCCGATGTCCTTGTTGGTCTTGCCCTTGATGACCCAGTAGAGCACCTCGGCCTCGCGCGCGGTGAGCTTGAAGCTCAGGCCCAGCGCCTCGATCACGGCGGCATCGTTGACCTCGCGCATGATGATGAGCCAGTCGCCTTCCTGCTGGCCCTCATCGGCGCCGTCGCCGGTCTGCTGGTGCAGCCGGAAGGTCAGGCGGCGCGATCCCTTGTCGATGTTGAGGCGCGGGGGTTCGATCTGCGCCCGCGCATCGGCCTGCGACTGGTGCAGCCAGTCCAGCACCGGGCCGGGCACGAACAGCTTGGTGAAACCGGGGTTGTCGCCGAAATAGTCGCGCAGCATCTCGCGCGCCAGCGCGGTCTGCCACATGAGCTTGCCGTCGCTGGCCCGCACCGTGATGCTGGCATAACCGAACGCATCCAGTGCGTTGCGCGCCTCGCCGGCCTGGCGGGCCTCCTGGCGCGCCTGGCGCGCGCCTTGCAGGTGGACGTTCATACGGGCCAGTACCTCCTTGGGCTTGATCGGCTTGGTGACGTAGTCCACCCCACCGGCCGCCAGCGCGGCGACCAGGTATTCGGTGTCGGTCAGGCCGGTCATGAAAATGATCGGGATACGGGCGGTCGCCGGGCTGGCCTTGAGGCGGCGCGCGACCTCGAAGCCGTCCATGCCGGGCATCATGGCGTCGAGCAGCACGATGTCGGGCCGGGCCTGCGCGGCGCGCTGCAGCGCAGCCTCGCCATGGGTGGCCACCAGCACGGTGTAGCCGGATTCGTCCAGCGCATCGTGCAGCACGGCGAGGTTGTCGGGCACGTCGTCGACGATCAGCACCACGTCGTTGTTGGCGCGGTCCAGCGTGCGGTCGAGCGCAGCGGCGGGCAGGGGTTCAGGCGCCATCGGCGACCTCGCTCAGGTGGCGGCCCATGGCCTCGAACTGGAAGCGCCGGGCCAGCGCGCGCATGTCGGCCACGAAGGCCGCGCTGGACGGCTGCGCGGCCTCTATCTCGTCGAGCTTGTTCAGGATGCCCCGGTAGTAGCCCAGGCTCACCACCTCGCCGAGCGCATCGAGCTGGGGCCGCTGGGGCAGCACCCAGTCCTTGCGCCGGGTGGCATCGTCCACCGCCTGCGCCCTTGGCGGCAGGGCGTCCAGCCAGGTCAGCGCCAGACGACGCTCGAGCCAGTCGAGCAGTTCGGAGTGGCGCACGGGCTTGAGGATGAAGTCGTCCGCGGACACCGCCACGTCATGCTCCAGCCCCTTGTCGAAGGCATTGGCAGACACGATGGCGATGTGCACCCGCGTCAGGCCGAGCGCCCGCACACGGCGGATGGTCTCCCAGCCGTCGATGCCCGGCATGGCCAGGTCCATCAGGATCACCTCGGGCCGGTAGCCGGTGGCCAGCAGGTCAAGACAGTCGTGGCCGCTGGCCGCGATACGCAGCTCGAAACCGAGCGGCTGCAGCAGGTTCACCAGCAACTCGCGGTCGGCCTCCTCGTTGTCGACCACCAGGATACGGCGACGTTCACCTGCGTATCCGCGTCGCGCAAGAGCCTCCACCGGCCGCAGGGCGCCGGTCTGCAAGCCGGCGGCACCCGCGGCCAGCCGCACCTCGGGCAGGAACAGCTTGACGCTGAATACCGCGCCTTCCCCCGGCGCGCTCTTGACGGTCAGTTCGCCGCCCATCAGGTCGGTGAGCATCTTGGCGATCGTCAGGCCCAGGCCGGCGCCCGGCGCCGTCGGACCCGGGGTGCTGGCGCGCGTGAACGGCTCGAAGATGCGCGCCTGCTCCTGCGCCGACAGACCGGGCCCGGTGTCCTCGATGGCGATCACGGCGAGCTCACGCGCATACCGGATGCGGAAGGTGACCGTGCCCTTGCTGGTGAACTTGATCGCATTGCCCAGCAGGTTGATCAGGATCTGGCGCACCCGCTTCTGGTCGGCCCGCACGACCGCAGGCAACGCGCCCTGCGCCTCGAAGCGGAAGGCGAGCCCCTTGGCCTCGGCTTCCAGCTCGAACATGCCGGCGATCTCCTGCACCAGGTTGGCGAAATGCATGGGACGCAGGTTCAGCGTGAGCTTGCCGCTCTCGATATGGGCGATGTCCAGCGTGCCTTCGATCAGCGACAGCAGGTGCTCGCCGCCACGCTTGATCACGCTGACCGCCTGCTTGCGGTGCACGGGGATCGAGGCATCCTCGCCCATCAGCTGTGCATAACCGAGGATGCTGTTGAGCGGGGTCCGCAATTCGTGGCTGATCGCGCTGATGTAGCGGCTCTTGGCCTGGTTGGCCTGGTCGGCCGCCAGGCGCGCACGGTCCGCCACCTGGCGCGCCGTCTGCAAGGCGGCATCCGTCTGGCGGTGGGACTCGATCTCGCGCATGAGCAGGTGGGTCTGGCGGTTGGATTCCTCCTGCGCCACCTGGCGGCTCTTGTGGGCCAGCACCACCCACCAGGCCACGAGACCCGCGACCAGCAGCAAGGCCATGTAGGCCTTGAGAAAGCCGGCGCGCAGCACGGCCTGGCCCGTGTCCCCACCGCCAAATTCGGCCGCTGTGTCCAGCAGCGCGCTCAACTCCTGGCGGTACAGCAGGCCGAACACGCTGGCCAGCACGGGGGCTGCCACCAGCATGAGCAGCAGGAAGTGGCCCAGCCCGTTGTCCAGGGTGGCCCAGGTGGGCCGGGGCATCAGCCAATGCAGCGTGGCCGACCACTGGCTGGACAGGCTCGCATGCGGCTTGCACATGTCGCCACAGCGCGCGTCCAGCGTGCAGCACAGCGAACAGATGGGGCCCTGGTAGGCCGGGCAATGCGCCATGTCGGGGCCCTCGTAGTCGCGTTCGCAGATCACGCAGCGCTGCACCCGGTAGCGCTGGTAGCTGCCGGCACCGTCGGGCTGCGGGCTGGTGCGGGCGATGTAATACCGACCGCGGGTGGCCCAGGCAATCAGTGGCGAGGCGACAAATGCCGTACCCAGCGCGATGACCGCCGAGAAGGCCTGCGCCAGCAGCCCGAACAGCCCCAGATGCGCGCTGACCGACAGCACCGAGGCCAGCACCATCGCGCCCACCCCCACCGGGTTGATGTCGTACAGGTGCGCACGCTTGAACTCGATGCCTTTGGGCGACAGGCCCAGCGGCTTGTTGATGACCAGGTCGGCCACCACCGCCATCATCCAGGCGATGGCGACGTTGGAGTACAGGCCCAGTACCTCGCCCAGCGCCTGGAACACGTTCATCTCCATGAGCATGAAGGCGATCAGGGTGTTGAACAACACCCACACCACCCGCCCTGGGTGGCTGTGCGTCAGGCGCGAGAAGAAGTTGGACCAGGCCAGCGAACCCGCATAGGCATTGGTCACGTTGATCTTGAGCTGCGACACCACCACGAACAGCGCGGTGGCCGCCACCGCCCAGCCGTAGTGCGGGAACACATACCCATAGGCAGCCAGGTACATCTGGTTCGGGTCCACCGCACGATCGACCGGCACCGCATGGCTGATGGCCAGGTAGGCCAGCAGCGCCCCGCCGATCATCTTGGCCATGCCGAGCAGCACCCAGCCCGGGCCACCGATCATGACGTTTACCCACCAGCGCCAGCGGTTCGCTGGCGTCTGCACTGGCATGAAGCGTAGATAGTCGGCCTGCTCGCCCATTTGGGTCATCAAGGCAACACCGACCGTCAAGGCCGCACCAAAGAAGGGCAGGCTGAAGCCGGCGGTGGCACTCTTGTCCCCTATGTAGTGCTCGACACCATGGAAGGCGCTGGGGTCTACCCAGAACACTGCGATGAACGGGACGAACAGCATCACCAGCCACAGTGGCTGCGTCCACACCTGCAGGCGGCTGATGGTGGACACCCCATGTGTCACCAGCGGAACGACGACCAGCGCACAGATCAGGTAGCCCCAGCTCGGCGGGATGCCCAGCGCAAGCTCCAGCGCATAGGCCATGACAGCGGCCTCGAGCGCAAAGAAGATGAAGGTGAACGAGGCATAGATCAGCGAGGTGATGGTCGAGCCGATGTAGCCGAAGCCGGCACCGCGGGTGAGCAGGTCCATGTCGACGCCGTACCGCGCGGCATACACGCTGATCGGGGTGCCAGCCAGGAAGATGATCATCCCGGTGGCCAGGATCGCCCACAGCGCGTTGGTGAAGCCGTAGGTCACCAGCAGCGTGGCGCCCACCGCCTCCAGGATCAAAAAGGAAGCAGCGCCAAAGGCCGTGTTGGACACCCGCCATTCGGACCATTTGCGAAATCGCTGCGGGGTGAAGCGCAGCGCGTAGTCCTCCTTGGTCTCGCTGGCGACCCAGCTGTTGTACTCCCGCCGCACCAGGGTAATGCGCTGCACCGCCGGCTCGCCGGCGGGCGCGCCAGCGGGTGGGTGCGTGGGGGAATCTGCCGCGGATAACATCGGAACGGAGGCCTGGAGACCAATGGACTGCACGGCAACGTGCAGTTTCTGTGCCACCCGGGCTCGGCAGGCCTGTGCCCTGCCGTGGCACCAATCTTGCAA
>JBIKTP010000231.1:0-4897 GCA_044348035.1 Burkholderiaceae bacterium | reverse complement strand
CTGACGGCCCTAGGCCGTCGCGGGGGACAGCCGCTGCGCAGAGTACCCGCCAGCCTGATCCCGCCAAAGGCATTGGCGAGAAGCGTCCGCCAGAAGCACTCGCCACAGAGCACCCAGATCAGCCCGCGACCGGAAAAGAATCGGTCGTGTCGCGTCAGTCGTCGACCGGCCCGTCCAGCCCCGGAAACAGGATCTCGTTGAACCCGAAGCGGGTGAAGTCGCGTACCCGCATCGGATACAGCGTGCCGACGAGGTGGTCACATTCATGTTGCACCACGCGGGCGTGGAAACCGTCCACGGTGCGGTCGACCGGGTCGCCGTACTGGTCGAAACCGGTGTAACGCACCAGCGCCGGGCGCGGCACGATGCCACGCAAGCCGGGAACAGACAGGCATCCTTCCCAGTCCTCGGCCTCCTCCAGGACGCCCGAGGGCCCCGGCAGCGGCGTGATCACCGGGTTGATCAGCACCGTGCGTGGAATCGGCGGTGCGTCCGGATAACGGGGACTGACGGCGCCGGTACCGAAGATCACCACCTGCAGGTCGACACCGATCTGTGGCGCCGCCAGACCGGCGCCATTCGCGGCCGCCATGGTGTCGAGAAGATCGGTGATGAGCTGGTGCAGCGCATCGGTGTCGAACTCCGTGACTGGCTGGGCCACGCGCAGCAGGCGTGCATCTCCCATCTTCAGAATCTTATGGATGGCCATCGAGCATCTCCTTCAATCCGGCTTCGTCCAGGACCGGCACACCCAATTCGAGGGCCTTGTCCAGCTTGCTGCCGGCTTCTGCGCCGGCCACGACAAAATTGGTTTTCCTGCTGACCGACCCGGCCACCTTGCCACCGGCGGCCTCGATCCGGTCGCGGGCCTCATCGCGGCCCATGCCCGGCAAGGTGCCGGTGATCACGAAGGTCTTGCCGCTCAGCGGCTTCGGCGTGGTGGGTGCTGGCGCGCCCTCCTCCCACACCACGCCGCAGGCGCGCAGCTGAGCCACCACCTCGCGGTTGTGCGGCTGGTCGAAGAACAGGCGGATGCTCTGCGCCACGATCGGGCCGACGTCGGCGACCTCCAGCAGCTGTTCGGTGCTGGCGTCCATGATGGCGTCCAGGCTGCCGAAATGCCGCGCCAGCGCCTTGGCCGTGGCCTCGCCGACATGCCGGATACCCAGGCCGAACAGGAAGCGCGGCAGGGTGGTCTGGCGTGACGTCTGCAGCGCGTCGAGCAGGTTGAGCGCCGACTTGTCGGCCATGCGGTCCAGGCCGGCCAGGGCGACCAGGCCCAGGCGGTAGAGGTCCGGCAGGGTGCGCACGATACCGGCATCCACCAGCTGCTCGACCAGCTTGTCGCCCAGGCCCTCGACCTCGACGGCGCGGCGCTGCGCGAAGTGCAGGATCGCCTGCTTGCGCTGCGCGCTGCAGAACAGGCCGCCGGTGCAGCGGTAGTCGGCCTCGCCCTCCTCCCGCACGGCCGCCGACCCGCACACCGGGCAGCTGCAGGGCATGCTGAACGGCTCCGGCGTTCCGACGCGCTTGTCCGGCAACACGCCCACCACCTCCGGGATCACGTCGCCGGCCCGGCGCACGATCACGGTGTCGCCGACCCGCACATCCTTGCGACGGGCCTCGTCCTCGTTGTGCAGCGTGGCATTGGTCACGGTCACGCCGCCCACGAACACCGGCGCCAGCTTGGCCACCGGCGTGAGTTTGCCGGTGCGCCCGACCTGCACGTCGATGCCCAGCACCGTCGTGAGCTGCTCCTGGGCCGGGTACTTGTGCGCCACGGCCCAGCGCGGCTCGCGCGTGACAAAACCCAGTTGCTGCTGCACGGCCAGATCGTCGACCTTGTAGACGACACCGTCGATGTCGTAGCCCAGGCTGTCGCGCAGGCCGCCGATCCTGGCGTGGTAGGCCGCCAGCTCTGCCGCACCCTGCGCCAGCTGCACCAGATCACACACCGGCAGGCCCCAGGCCCGCAGCTGCTGCAGCATGCCGAAGTGGGTGGCCAGCGCCGGGCCACCCTGGTCCGGTGGAGTGATTTCGCCCAGCCCGTAGGCAAAGAAGCTCAGCGGCCGGCGCGCGGCGATGGCCGGGTCGAGCTGGCGCACGGCACCGGCTGCGGCATTGCGCGGGTTGACAAATGTCTTCTCGCCCTTCGCGCCGGCGGCGATCTTCTCGCGCTGGCTGGCATTGAGGCGCTCGAAGTCGTCGCGGCGCATGTAGACCTCGCCCCGCACCTCCAGCGCCGGTGGCGCATCGGCGGGCAGGCGCAGCGGAATCTGGCCGATCGTGCGGATGTTGTGCGTCACGTCTTCGCCATACTCGCCGTCCCCCCGGGTGGCGGCCTGCACCAGAACACCCGCCTCATAGCGCAGGCTCATGGCCAGGCCATCGAACTTTGGCTCTGCGACATAACGCAGCGGTGGTGCGTCTGCCGGCAGCGCCAGCTCGCGGCGCACACGGGCATCGAAATTCTCGGCGCCACTGGCCTCGGTGTCCGTCTCGGTGCGGATGCTCAGCATCGGCACACGGTGGCGGACGCTGGCGAATTCCTCCAGGGGTTTGCCGCCGACGCGCCGGGTCGGCGAATCGGCGCTGATCCACTGCGGGTGCCGGGCCTCCAGGGCCTGCAGCTCCTGGAACAGTCGGTCGTACTCGGCATCCGGGATGCCCGGCGCGTCCAGCACATAGTACCGGTGGGCATGGTGGTGCAGGGTCTCGCGCAGCCAGGCCATGCGGGCCTGGTCCTGGTCCGGATCCTGGTGCAGGGGCAAGGGCAGACCGTCGGCTGTCACGCGCTGGCTCGGTGAGTCGGGGCCGAAGCCTCAGGAGAAGAGCCGCCGCGCCAGCGGCGAGCCCGCCGCCAGATCGCGCCGCTCCAGGTTGTCGTAGAGATTTTCCAGCTCCGAGCCGATCAGGTCCATGGCGTCGCGCGGCAGCATCTGTCCGTTGTCGTCGGTGATGATGCAGTCCATCGCCGCTGCCAGGGCCACGGCCGACTCGCGCAGGCGCACGAAGGGCTGTTCGCCGCGCGCCACCTGCGCCACATCCAGCGACAGCGAAAACTCGCGGATGGCCGCCTGGGCCGGATCCTCGGCCAGCGCGGCCTGGGTATCGAAACTCAGGCCCAGCACCGGCGGCAGGCCCGGCTCGCTGGCCGGCAACACCATGCGCCCGGGCATCGCGCCGGCCACGAAACCCTGCCGGGCCGCATGCTGCTGCACATAGCCCGGGCTCCAGGCGGCGCTGCGGGCCCGCAGCGTGAAGCCCAGCTGCGCGTCATGTTCGCTGGCGAACTGGTCCAGCTCGCGCGCCCGGGCGACCTGCTCCAGCATGTCGGGGAAATCGGGCGTGCCATTGACAGCATCACAAAACCCCTGGGCCTTGACCACGAACTCCGAGAACTCGATCTCGTTGAGCGCGCCCAGCCGGTTGGCCAGCTGCACGCCCACCTGGAAGGCCTCGTAACGCTGCCCGGGTGCCGGGGTTTCCCACACACGCGTCTGGGCATTCATGCCCTCCACCGCAAAAGGCTTGCTGCCCGCCCGCCGCGTGGCCGGCATCGCTGCCAGCGCCGCGTCGCCGGATACCAGGTCCTCCAGGGCGACCGGCGCGATCACGTCGATCAGGCCATCCATGCCGGCTTTTTTCTCGGGCAGGGGAAGCGGGAACGCCTCCTGGGTGAAAGGGTCCGCGTCCAGCTGCGGCTCGACGGCAGCTGCCAGGTCCGGCGGCGCCGCCTCGGTGCGGGCCGGCTGCCGGGGCGCGAGCTTGCGGGCCTTCCAGGCCTCATGGGCCACCAGCGCTGTCAGAACCACTCCACCGGCCACTGCCAGGCCGATCTGCAGGGTGCTGCTCATCGTGTTACCTCCCTCACGGACGTTGCGCCTGCCATCGGGGAACACGCCAGCCGCACCATCATGCTGCCATGTCAGGCCGACTCGGCCATGGTGACGGCGGCGTCCATGTCGACCGCCACGATGCGCGACACGCCCTGCTCCTGCATGGTCACTCCGATCAGCTGCTCGGCCATCTCCATGGCGATCTTGTTGTGGCTGATGAACAGGAACTGGGTGTCCCGGCTCATGGCCGTCACCAGCTTCGAATACCGCTCGGTGTTGGCATCGTCCAGTGGCGCGTCGACCTCGTCCAGCAGGCAGAACGGCGCCGGGTTGAGCTGGAAGATCGCGAACACCAGCGCGATGGCGGTCAGCGCCTTTTCGCCGCCCGACAGCAGGTGGATGGTCTGGTTTTTCTTGCCTGGCGGCTGGGCGATCACCTGCACGCCGGAATCGAGGATCTCGTCGCCGGTGATGACCAGGCGCGCGTTGCCGCCGCCGAACAGCTCGGGGAACATCTTGCCGAAATGCGTGTTCACGGTGTCGAAGGTGGCCGACAGCAGTTCGCGCGTCTCGCCGTCGATCTTGCGGATGGCGTCCTCCAGCGTGGTCATCGCCTCGGTGAGGTCGGCGGACTGCGCGTCCAGGAACTGCTTGCGTTCCCGTGCGCTGCCCAGCTCCTCGAGCGCCGCAAGGTTCACGGCACCGAGCGCGGTGATCTCGGCACTGAGCCGGTCGATGCCGGCCTGCAGGCCGGACAGACGCACATTGCCCTGGGCGACGGATGCCGCGAGCGGTTCCATCTCGGCCCTGGCATCGTCGAGCAGTTGCCGGTACTGCTCGCAGCCCAGCCGGGCGGCCTGCTCCTTGAGCTGCAGTTCGGTGATGCGCTGGCGCAGCGGGTCGAGCTCGCGCTCGAGCTGCAGGCGGCGTTCGTCGCTGGCGCGCAGCTTGGCTGTGAGGTCGTCGTATTCGCTGCGCCGCGCGCCCAGCGCCTGTTCGCGCTCCATCTTGAGCGCCAGCGCATTCTGCAACCCAGCCTGCGCGGCGGCGTCCGTCAG
>JBIKTP010000230.1:0-4902 GCA_044348035.1 Burkholderiaceae bacterium | reverse complement strand
CGGCGCGTTGTAATGACATGGACGCGGTATCCGGCAGCCACCAGCGCAGGCGCCAGAAGCTTGATATGGGTCCCCACACCAGTGGCGGCCGGAAGAAAATCATCCGACACCATGCAGATCGTGAGTTTGCTGGCCATCAACAGATCAGTACCTCGCGAAACTGCATGGCCACGCCGCAGGACAACTAATAATAGTACGTACCGAGTACCTGCCAAACCCTGCGGTCCGGCAGTATGCCAAACTCGGACCCCGGGCGTCCCACATGCTGTTGGAACTGGAACGCGAGATCGAACTTCGTCCAGTGCCGCCGCAACTCGAACCACATCAGTTTGCTGTTGTCGAGCGCGTTGACTCTGACGAATGCCGTCAGGTCCAGGTCCTTGATGCCGATATCCTTCTGGGACATATAGAGCAGGAAGGCGGACCTCGGGGCAAGTTCCTGCAAGCGCTGCGCTTCCAAAAGGTATGCAATCTGGCCCATTGGTGCCACCTGTGCCAGATTGTTCCAGTCCCGCTTTGCGAGGCCGAATCCGTTGTACTGGTATTCAGCCGTGAACGACAGCTTGCCCAAGGTCGTGTAGGTGAAGCCGGCAGCCAGACGGTTCTCGGCGGACTTGGCCAGGGGTAAAGACGCCGACCTGGCTAAAAGGGAGCGCTCCTTGCCGTACGTCCATTCACCATGCAGGGTCGCAGCGTCCGACACCAAAGCTGTCATGCTGGCACCCAGTGCGGCCGACTCCCCGCTATCCTTGTAGACCATCCACTGCGTGTTGAAGCTTGGTGAAAACTGGGTCCCCAAGTTGACAAGGAGTCGATCCCGGTTGTTTGTAGAGCCGAGATCCAGGCTCCAACCGTCACGACTTGGCGACGACGCAAGTTTTGGTGAGTAGGCCACCGACAAGGAGCCACCCTCCCATAGGCGCTGTACGCGCAGCATCGCAGTACCCAGGCGGTTATCACGCAATGCAAAAGGATTGGCTGTGGTGAGGGTTCTCAGACTGCCGTCGCGAAAGAAATCAGTGGGGTTGTACCCATAGGCGACGCCGTATCGCATATTGATTCGCCCCGCCTCAAGAATAGTGTCTCGCTCTGGCGATTGCCAGGTCACATACGCCTCTCGCAGGCTATTCACCGTGGAGTCACTGCCAGCCGGTCTTGGGTAAAGGTTATCGATGCGGTCCGAAAAAACAAAGCGCAAGCGGTCGTTTAGTCTGGCATTGAAAGAGAAATCGAGCGTTACCCGCCTGATATTCTGACTATCTGTCAGGTATCGCTGGCTTGCGTTACCCACCGATCCCTCGATGAAGAGCCTCGGACCGGTCTGGGCTAGGCCGGCGGGCTCACTCGCCGCCCCTTCCAGCCTCAACGCGTCGGCATCTGATTCAGTCGAGGCTGCCGCCATCACGCCGGCAGAACATATCAGCGCTGCAACAGCGCCGGAAAGGGCCTTGAAATATGACTTCACGATGGTCAATCCGGTTGGAATCTCGGGAGAAAATCTCGCTGGAACCAAGTATCGGGGATTACGCGAGCCACATAGTTGGTAAAACGCATGATGGTAACGGATCGGTTGTTCAAGCCATCGATGATCACCGTCTCGGTGGGCCGCTCTTGGCCCAACTGCATTTCGTACTTTCGATAGAAAGCCGTCTTCAGCAACCGAGCCGAATCGGCGAAGAAACGGGCCTTGATGGGTTGGTTATTCGAAGAGTCCACCCACATTTCAATACTCGCGTAGGTCACATCTGGGGCCGCGGCCACCAGCATCAACTTGTGCGTCGTTCGAAGCTTGCCCTCACCGTCCTTGACATCCTCTGTTCCAGCCAAGGTCGCTTTGTAGTCCCGTGCCAGATTAACAGTAGCGACATCTCCATTGGAGGCTTGCCCGAGCAATCGTTGCTGGGGCGATAAGCGAACACTCGCTTTCGACAATGGGTCGTAGAACCACATATCGTTTCCATTTTTCAGCATCAGTTTTCCGGCATCACGCGCCGGTTGCACAAATCGGATCAGGCTCGAGAACTGACCGCCTGCCTGATTGGTTCTCGAGTAGCTGACCAATGTGCTTGTATCCACCTGCTTACCCGCCTGGAACTCCGTCAAGGTCACTGTGACACTGAAGGGCCTACCGGGGTTCCTGATGGCGTCGCTGGCAACCAGAATCTCCTCGGCCGTAGTCGCGGCAGAGGCCAATGCATGTGCGGCCAGAAGAGAAAGGGCAAACAACCAGCGCTTCATAGTGTCCATTTTCATGGTGTCAAACGTGCCGCAAGGCATCGACCACATTGAGCCGCGCCGCCCGATATGACGGCCACCAGGCGCTGACGACTGCAATACAGATCAAAGCAGCTGACGTGCCTGCGATCATTTTTGTTTCTCCCCATACGGTCAGGGTCAGCGGCAACGGCACAGCACTTCCAGGCGGCGTCCAGGTAAACCCCAACGAATTGGAAACCGTGGCCAGAGTCAATGCAAGCGCCACTCCCAACACCCCACCAGCCAAACCCAAAAGTGCGCCCTCCGATACAAACAGGTTACGAATGCCAGCCCGCCGCAATCCGATGGCACGCAAGGTTCCGATTTCGACGGTGCGTTCAACCACAGCTGTATTCATCGTGTTGCCCACAGTGAACAGGACGATCGCGCCAATCAACGCGAATATAAAGCCGAAAATAGTATCGAACAACTGGATTGTCTGGACATAAAACGGGTTGAGGGTCTGGAAATCAAGCACCGCCAAAGGTTGTGTCGCTGAAAAGCCTGCGAGAATTGTCCCGAGCCTGGCAGTTGCCACGGGAATTTGATCAGAACGCCTCAGTTGTATGACTATGGAGGTAACTCTGGGCTCCGACTTTCCGTAAATAAGTTGCTGTGCCTGTACCAAATGCATCAAGACAGCCACCTCGTCAAACTCTTTGAAACCCTGCGGCTCCGCCTTTACAACCAACATCGATGCCACATTTGGCGTGCCCCGCGAGTTTCCGGCCAGCACTTCAATACGCCCAGGCGTTGTCGCTGCAGCGCCATCAGAGGGCGTTTCCTCCTGGGACAGTTTGGCAATATCATCAGGCAAAGCCGTGCCTTCAGGAGTTTTTTCCTGCTCAGGCTTTGGACAGTTGCTGATTTTCAACGTGTCGCACAGTTGAAGTACCCGCGCCACGCCCATACCAACAATCGCCGCATCAGAAGCAGTGCCTTCCAGCGCAAAGCGGGTTGATGCGAGCTGGAGGTCGAATGCGTTCCACTTGCGCATCCGATTGATATCTTCTGCGACAGAGCCTATACCCACAATTGTGCGCGATACGTTCTCCGCGTAGTTTCCACCTATCCCACCAAACTGAAGCGTCGGCGTGACCACAAGCACCATCTTTTTCAGTACCTCATCCGCCTCAATAGCCGCAATGACCTTTTTGTAATCAGAAATTCCATAGGCTGTGGGGTTACCGCTCCCATACTGGTAGAAATCACGGTGCTGAACCTGAAGATGTCCGCCAGTCTGCACATATTCTGTGTGCATCGTGTAATTGATGTTGGTGCTGTAGCCCCCGAACAGCAGGATGGAAGACGATCCAATAGCCATGGCGAGCAAAGTCGCAACCGACCTCCTGCGATTCCGCAAAAGGTTCCTCACCGCCAGATTCAACGTCACCATCATGCCGCCGCCTCCGTCTTCCGCCGAATACCCTGAATCAGGCCATCCTTCAGGAAAATGGTGTCATCCGCCGCCTTGATCACCTCCGGATCATGCGTCGAGAAAATGAACGAGATGCCATACTGATCCACCATACGCCGCATCAAGGCCAGGATGGCTGCGCCCGTGGTGCTGTCCAGGTTGGCAGTAGGCTCATCCGCAATCACCAGTTTCGGCTTGCGCGCCAGCGCCCTGGCAATCGCCACCCGCTGCCGCTGACCGCCCGACAACTGCCCTGGCAGGTTCTTGGCGCGGTCCGACAAGCCCACCGCCTTCAACAGCCGGGGCACGCGGTCACCCCGCTTTTTGGCCGAGGCGCCTGCCAGCAGCAGCGGATATTCAATATTCTCGTAAGCACTCAACACCGGCAGCAGGTTGAAGTTCTGAAAAATGAAGCCGATGTTCTTCGCCCGAAAATCCGACAGTGCGTCGTCGGACAGCGCCACCACGTCTTCGCCCGCCACGGTAACTTCGCCTTTGTCGGGCTTGTCGATGCAGCCCAGCATGTTCAGCAAGGTCGTCTTGCCGCTGCCCGAGGGGCCGATCAGCACGGTGAATTTGGCATGGCGCACCAGAATGTCCACGCCCTTGATGACGGGAACCTCGATCGAATCCAGCTGGTATGTCTTGAAGACCTTGCTCAGCACGGCCACCGGCCCCTGCTGGGGCGCAGCACTGGCTGGCGCGTCCTCGTCCTCATGATCCGACATCCGTTGCCCTCTTCTGTTCCGCAAGGAAACACTTGCACCCGGCCATCTGAATGGCGTTTCGCATGGTGATTATTACCGTGAATGGCTGGTTTTTTGCAATTCGACCCGACTTCTGGTGCCCCGGCGCGCAGTTCCGGGCGATGGGGCGGGGTGCGACCGCGGTGCGTTACCATGAGGCGGTGATAAAACTTCCGGGCTGATCCCGGCTGACACGCCATGGCAGACCCCTATCAGGACAGGCAGGCATCACCGGGCAAACCACCGGCGACAGGCGCCCCGCGCGAGTTGTCCAGCCGGGACCACGCCGCGCGCCTGCTCGCGGCACCGGCGGCCCTGGTGCAACTCAGCCTGGTCGAGGCCAAGATTGTCGTCAGCTACATGCGGCCCGAAAAGGTGCCCGCTGGCGTGACCTTCATCACCGAGGGCGACGCGGAAAATACCGGCTTCATGGTGCTGCTGCTGGACGGAGAGGTGGTCGTCGAAAGCATCGCCGTCAGCCGC
>JBIKTP010000229.1:0-4916 GCA_044348035.1 Burkholderiaceae bacterium | reverse complement strand
TGCGGCCCACGCTTGCTCCGGGCCGCCGAGAGGTCGTGGTGGCGTTCGACGGGGAGGTGGCACGCATGCGCTCCCCCATCGACATTCGCGTGCTTGGCAAGCCCTTGTACCTGCTGATGCCGCAGCCCGACGCCGCAAGCGTTGACTCCGGGCCCCGCACCGGGCGGACTGGCGGATGAGCATCCTGCTGCAGATCTCTGACCCACACTTCGGCACACAGCAGGCGCCGGTCGTCGAAGCGCTGGTCATGCTGGCCCGCCAGCAAAAGCCCCACGTGCTCGTGTTGTCCGGCGACATCACGCAGCGCGCACGCCCGGCGCAGTTCAGGGACGCCCGCGCGTTCTCGGACAGTCTCGGTGTGCCGGTGCTGGCCGTGCCAGGCAACCACGACATACCGTTGCTCGACGTGTGGGCGCGCCTGCGCCATCCCTACGCTCGCTACAGCGCTGCCTTCGGTACGGATCTCGAGCCCGTGTGTCGCTTGCCCGAGCTGTTGGTGGTGTGCGTCAACACCACGCGGCCCTGGCGTCACAAGCATGGCGAGATCTCCAGGCAGCAGGTCGAACGTGTGGCCCGACTTCTGGAGGGCGCCGAATCCGGGCAGCTGCGGGTGGTGGTTGTACACCAGCCCGTGGCCGTGACGCGTACCGAGGACCTGTCCAACCGTCTGCGGGGGCATGCCGCTGCGCTCGAGCATTGGGCTGCGTCCGGAGCCGACCTCGTCATGGGCGGACATATTCACCTGCCTTATGTGCTGCCACTCCACGCCCTGGCACGTCCGCTGTGGGCCGTGCAGGCGGGAACGGCCGTCTCCTCCCGGGTGCGAGAGGGCGTTCCCAACTCGGTGAACCTGCTGCGCTGGGGCGCGGATTCGCCGCCTGGGTGCTGCCAGATCGAGCAGTGGGACTTCTCGGCTGACGGCCGGGCCTTCCTGCTCGCCAAGGTCACGCAGGTCCAGCCGGCCAGGGCATGAGCGGGGCGACATGCTTTCGCAAAGGGCTGCGCGCTGACCCTGCGGCGGTTTTCCTTATTCGCACCGGTTCACGCCGGCTGGATCCCTTACCTGTTCGATGCCTTCCTGATCTTCACCGGCTCGAGGATCTTTCCGGCCAGTATCATCCGCCGGCGCCCGGATGCGGCCTCGCCGAGGCCGCAGCGTGCCGCTGCCATCCGGGACGTCTGGAATTGAACGGGATTGATCCATGCTCTACGCGACCCTCAAGACATTGCACGTGCTGTCCATCACCGTATGGATCGGAGGCATGGTGTTTGCGCACTTCTTCCTGCGACCGGCGGTCGCCCGGCTGGAGGCGCCTGTGCGGCTGCAGCTGATGCACGATGTTCTCGGGCGTTTCTTTCAGGCCGTGCTGGTGGCCTCGCTGGTGACGCTGGCCAGCGGCGTGTGGATGCTGGGTCGGGTGGCCAAGCAGGTGGTGCAGTCGGGGGGCAAGTTCGAGATGCCCCTGGCCTGGACCGTCATGGCGGTGCTGGGAGTCGTGATGGTGGCGATCTTCATGCACATACGCTTCGCGCTTTTCAAGAGGCTCGGCCGTGCGGTGGCAGCGTCCGATTGGGCCGTCGGTGGTGCGACCCTGGCGCAGATCCGCACATGGGTGTCGATCAACCTCGGCATCGGTATCGTGGTGCTGCTCGTGACGCTGATGCGCTGGACGTAGTGAGTCCGGGCCAAGGTGTTGGCCCCCCGCGCGGTTCCCCGCCGCGCACAGGGGCGGGTTCACCCTCGAGGCTTATTCGATGTTCTGCACCTGCTCACGCATCTGCTCGATCAGCACCTTCATGTCGACCGACAGGTGGGTCAGGGTGAGCGCTGCCGACTTGGCGCCCATGGTGTTGGCTTCACGGTGCAGCTCCTGGATCAGGAAGTCCAGCCGCTTGCCGATCTCGCCGCCCTGCCGGATCAGGCGCTCCAGCTCGTCCAGGTGGGAGCCCAGCCGGGTGATCTCTTCCGCAACGTCGATGCGTATCGCAAATGCCGTGGCCTCGGCGAGCGCCCGGTCCTGGGCGGCTTCTGGCGCTGGCGCGCCGCCGCCCGCGACCATGGCTTCGTTCCAGCGTTCCAGGAAGCGCTGGCGCTGCTGCGCCACCAGTTGAGGCACCAGTGGCACCGCTTGCTGGGACAGCGCGCGGATCTCGCCGATACGCTCCAGCAGGACGGTGGCCAGGCGGGCCCCCTCGCGCTTGCGCGCCAGCATCAGTTCCTTGAGCGCCCTGGCAGCCAGCGGAATGACCTCGGGCGCCCAGTCATGGGGGGCTGACTGTTCGGTGGCAGCCATGCGCAGCACATCGACCACCCGCAGGGGCAGGGCGTCAGGCAGCCAGGCGCGCACGTTGTCCTGCACCGATCCCAGGCGCTGCAAAAGCCGGGGTGAGGGTTCGGTGAGCGGCCCTGCCGAACCGTGCTCGATGGAG
Source organism: Burkholderiaceae bacterium (assembly GCA_044348035.1). Taxonomy (GTDB): domain Bacteria; phylum Pseudomonadota; class Gammaproteobacteria; order Burkholderiales; family Burkholderiaceae_C; genus CAISIP01. The sequence continues at coordinate 2,486 of JBIKTP010000229.1, read as the reverse complement.
ATGCGGACCTCTACCTTGCCGCGCTTGAGCTGGTTGCCCAGCAGTTCCCGCAGGGCGGGTTCGTGTTGTCGCAGCTCTTCGGGCAGGCGGAATGCCAGGTCGAGAAAGCGGCTGTTGACCGAGCGGATTTCAAGGCCGAGTCCGCCAGCCGGCGCCGGCTTGGCCTCGCCGGCGCCAGTTGCGGGGGCTGCGCCGGACTGCACCGCAGCGTAGCCGGTCATACTGTAAACTGCCATGAACTCGCTTCTCGAAGTGATGGAAGCAACCCTTTGCTGCCAGAAGAGGCCGGCACTGGCTCCAGCACCAACCCATGATTAGGTATGTCCAAGGCCAAACCCGCCGCACTGCCGCCCGATACGATGATTGGCGGGTATCGCATTATCCGCAAAGTGGCCGCGGGCGGGTTTGGTGTCGTGTATCTTGCGCTGGACGCCGGCGGCCAGCAGGTTGCGGTCAAGGAATACCTGCCGGCATCGCTGGTCACCCGGGGACCCGGTGAGCTGGCGCCGACCGTGCCACCCGACAAGCTTTCGCTCTACCGCCTGGGGCTCAAGAGCTTCTTCGAGGAAGGTCGCGCGCTTGCGCAGATCTCGCACCCGTCGGTGGTGAGCGTGATGAACTTCTTCCGCGAGAACGAGACGGTCTACATGGTCATGAACTACCTGGAAGGCGCCGCCCTGCAGGACTTCATCATGACCGCGCGCGACCTGAAGCAGCAAAAGGTGTTCCGCGAGTCCACCATCCGCTCCCTGTTCGACGAGATCCTGCGCGGCTTGCGCATCGTGCACCAGCACAAGATGCTGCACCTCGACATCAAGCCGGCCAACATCTTCATCACCGACGACAACCGCTCGGTCCTGATCGACTTCGGCGCCGCCCGCGAAGTGCTCAGCAAGGAGGGCAATTTCATCCGACCGATGTACACGCCCGGCTTTGCCGCACCCGAGATGTACCGGCGCGACTCGTCCATGGGGCCGTGGACGGACATCTATGCCATCGGTGCCTGCATCTATGCATGCATGCAGGGCTACCCGCCGAACGAGGCTCCGCAACGGGTCGAAAAGGACCGCATTGCCACCGCCCTCACGCGCCTGCGCGGCATCTATTCCGACAACCTGATCGAGGTGGTCGAATGGTGCATGGCGCTGGACCCGCTCTCGCGCCCGCAATCGGTGTTCGCGCTGCAGAAGGAACTCAGCCGCGAGGGTGAGCGCCGCTACACGAAATTGTCCGTGGCCGAGAAAGTGCGTCTCCAGTTTGACACCATGGTGACCGATACCAAGAAAAGCACCAAGAGCATTGCCTCTTCGGTGATCAAACCCAAATGAAATTCTCCGTTTTCCAGGTCAGCCGAAAGGGTGGCCGCCAGCTCAATGAAGACCGCATGGGCTACAGCTATACGCGGGCGTCAGGCATCCTCCTTCTGGCGGACGGCATGGGCGGTCACCCGGAAGGCGAAGTGGCGGCTCAGTTGGCGTTGCAGGCCATCTCCGCGCTGTACCAGAAACTGGCCAACCCGAAGATCGATGATGTGCCTGCCTTCCTTGCGGCCGGCGTGATGGCGGCCCACCGCCAGATCATCAAGTACGCAGCCGAGAAAGGCATGCTCGACACGCCCCGCACCACCGTGGTCGCGGCACTGGTCCAGGACGGAACCGCGAGCTGGGTGCACTGCGGGGATTCGCGGTTCTACCTGGTTCGCGAAGGCAAGCTGCTCACCCGCACGCGTGACCACTCCTACATGGAACAGCCGCCGGCCAGCCTGTCTGCAGCAAGGGCCGCAGAGCGGCTCAACCGCAACATCCTGTTCACCTGCCTGGGGTCGCCGACCAAGCCGGTCTTCGATATCGCCGGTCCGGTGGCCCTGCAGCAGGGCGACAAGATCATGTTGTGCTCGGACGGCCTGTGGGGCAGCCTTGACGATGACGACATCGTGCACCAGCTCACCGTCAAGGCGGTGGTGGCTGCAGTGCCCGACCTGGTCGAGAGCGCCTTGCAGAAGGCAGGTGCCACCAGCGACAACGTGACCGTCATCGCGCTCGAATGGGAGTCGCCTGACGAATTCGAAACCACCAGGGGCGCCATGCTGGCATCCAACGACACCAGCGACAGCGGCTTCTCCAGCACTGTCCAGGCAGCCCCTACGGCTGCCGAGGATGACGACCTCGACGACGCAGCCATCGAGCGCTCGATTGCCGAGATCAACGAAGCCATCCGGCGCTCGGCAGCCAGGCGCCGCTGAGCGTACCGGGCGATCTGCCCCCCTTTTTTCAGGACAAGCCAGTGAGTCATTCCCAACGCAGTGGCGGCCGCGCCGCCGACCAGATGCGCCCTGTGCGCCTGACGCGCCACTACACCGTGCATGCCGAGGGCTCGGTTCTGGTGGAGTTCGGCGCCACCAAGGTGTTGTGCACCGCATCGGTCGAGGAAAAGGTGCCCGGTCACAAGCGCGGCAGCGGCGAGGGCTGGGTGACCGCCGAATACGG
>JBIKTP010000228.1:0-4919 GCA_044348035.1 Burkholderiaceae bacterium | reverse complement strand
CTGCAGTCCGGCATCCAGCCGATCACACTGGAGGTGGCGGGACGCGGTGAACGCGAGCCACTGGTTCCCACGGCCGACGACGTCCCTGAGGCGCAGAACCGCCGCGTCGAGATCAACCTGCGCTGACAGCACGGCCCGACGGCGTTGTCGGGCCCCTCCAGTACACCACCAGAATGGCCAGGTCATCCGACGGTTCCGCACCGGCCACGAAGCGTCCTACATCCTCGCGCACCGCGCGCGTGATGGTGGCGGCATCCGGAGCAGCGGGCAGACCGGCCAACGCAGCGCGCAGCCGGGCACTTCCGTAGAGTTCCTGTGCTGCGTTCGAAGCCTCCGTGATGCCGTCGGTCACCATGCACAGCCGATCGCCGGGCACCAACTGCAGCCGGTGGACCCGGTAGTCGAAGTCCTCCACCACACACAGGGGCGGTCCACCCTCCAGGGGTCCGCCGATCACCTGCTCCAGACGCTGGTCGGCCCCGAGCCGCCAGGGTCCCTCATGACCCGCATTGACCAGTTCCAGCTGGCCCGATTCGACATCCAGCACCCCCAGCAGCAAGGTCACGAAAAGTGTCTCGACGTTTTCACGCGACAGATCCAGGTTGGCCGCAGAGACGATCTCGGCCGGTCCGCCGGCCAGTCGGGTCGCAAAGCTGCGTGCCAGCGCCTTGGTAACAGCCATGAACAGACTTGCAGGCACACCCTTGCCAGACACATCGCCGATCAGGAAACACAGGCGCCGGTCATCGACCATGAAGAAGTCGTACAGATCGCCACCCACCTCGCGTGCAGGCTCGATCACGGCATCGATGGCGAACCGTGTCTCCCCGGGGAACGCCCGCGTCGCGTTCGGCAATGAGCCCAGCTGGATGCGTCGGGCCGCCTCCATCTCGCCCGCCAGCCGGGCCGCCTCTTCACGCAGATGCTGCTGCTCCTGCGCCAGGCGGCGGTTGTCGCGTTCGACCTCCAGCGTGGAACTCGACACCAGGCTGGCCAGCAGGCTGGCGAAACCCAGCGACAGGCTGGCGCCGTCGAACAGCCAGCCCTGCTGCACGAAGAGCCAGAAGCCCAAAGCCAGCAGGGCCACACAGACCAGGCTCACCCACCAGCCCAGCCGCCATTGCCTGCGGTCCTTGCCAAGGGAAGGGCGGCGCAGCCCGTTGGGCGCGGCCCAGATCATGGCCGTGCCCACCAGCAGCAGCAGCGCGCCTTCCACCCAGGCCATCCACCACGGGCGCAACAGCATGCGGCCGTCGAACATGCTCTCGAGCAATTGCGCCTGGACCTCGATGCCAGCCACGCTCTCGCGCAGCGGCGTCATGCGCCGGTCATTCAGCCCCGATCCGGTGAGGCCGATCAGGACCAGCTTGTTCTCGATCCCCGCACCTGTGATCCTGCCGGCCAGCAGGTCCACGGCGGAGATATTGCGGCTGGCTTGGCCCTGCGCTTCGGGCGCGAAATGCAGCCAGACATGGCCGCCAGCCTGCGTGGCAAACCGCTGCTCGGCCACTCGCACCTCACGGATTCCATGGCCGTCGGTCCGCACCGCAATCGGGCCCTGGTTGTAGCCCACGCGCAGCATCTCCATGGCCAGCGACGGCGTCACCTGTGCGCCCACAGCCGCCACCAGCGGCACGCGGCGCACGATCGCCGCCTGCTCGATCGACACCAGCGCCTGCCCATGGGCGGCGGCCTGCAGCTGCGGCAGGCTGGCCAGCACGAACCGATAGCGCGGCAGGAAGGGACGGGGGTCATCACCCTCCAGCACCATCTCGACGGTGCGCATGCCGACCGTGGTCGCCAGTGTCTCGAACTGGAAACCCGCAGCCCCCAGTACGGTCGGCGCACCATGAAGCGCCTCCGCCAGACGGGCGTCGTGGCCAGGCAGAAGGCGCAGCCCGACGGCCAGGGCCTCCTGCTGCGGAAGCAGCCGCTGCGCGACCTGCTCGGGCGAGGTCTGGTCTGCCTCGGGCATGTAGATGTCCAGGCCGATGGCTGCCGGACTGTGCACGGCAATGGCGTCGATCAGTTCGGCCATCTTGTTGCGTGGCCACGGCCACTGGCCGACGGTCTTCAGACTGTCTTCATCGATGCCGACGATCGCCACCGACTGCGCCTCGCGCTGGCGCGGAAACACGCGCTGGTAGCTGTCGAAGAGGTATTGCCGCACTGCCGCGACCGGCGCTGCGAACGTGCGTGCAATCTGCTGCTGCACCCGGTCTGGCGCGCCTGCGGCAGGCGCCAGTTCGGCAAGCCCCAGCAGCAGGGCATACAGGATCAGGAACAACAGAGCCACCGCCCGGCCACGCTGGTACAGGAAGGCCCGGCCGAACAGTGAAGTCCAGCGGTTCACAGGGTCAGCTCGAGACCGTCCCAGGCCGAGAGGACTTCCAGGGCATGGCCGTCACGGGTGATCTCCTCGAAGCGGCGCGTCTCCCCGAGTACGCGCGCGATCTGCATGTCGCTGTACCCCGGCTCATGGTGGAACATGGCCAGCTTGCGGGCACGGGCCGCCTGGCACAGCTCCACCGCCACGATATTGCTGGAGTGGCCCCAGTCCGCCTTCACCGAAATGGCATCGGCCAGCGAATACATGGCATCGAAGATGACCAGATCGGCGCGGTCGAAGAAGCGGATGAAGCCAGCCCGTTCCTGCTCGTCTTCGACGCGGTGCTCGGAGTCGGTCGAGTAGACAACACATTTGCCACCATGCTCGAAGCGCCATCCGTACGAGTCTCCGGCGTGGCGCTGGGCATGGGGGGTCACCGTCGTGCCGGCGATCACCACCGGCACGCCGGGCTGCATGACATCGAACTCCATGCGGGCGGAAAAATAGTCGAAGCGCACCGGGAACGATGGCTCGGCCTGCTGCCGTCGCAAGGCGAATTCTGCGTGCGGGTGGCAGCTGTGGATCACGATGCGGTTGCCCGGCAGGTAGACAGGGGTAAAGAACGGCAGCCCCATGATGTGGTCCCAGTGCAGATGCGACAGGAACACGTGGTAGGTCTGCGGGGCTGCGGCGCCAAATCGCGCCAGCATGTGCTGGCCCAGCGGCCGGACACCCGTGCCGAGGTCCAGCACGATGTGCTCCGGGTGGTCCACTTCCAGTTGCACGCAGCTGGAGTGCCCGCCAAAGGTACCGGCGACGTCAAAACCCAGGCTGTCGACATAAGCCTCGGTGGCCGCCGCAGAGGACAGGTCGATACCGCTGGCACCGCGCAGGGCACTGAGGATCTTGGAGCGCACGTCCGGGGCCGTCAGCGACACCGGAATCGATCCCCGGGTACCCCAGAACCGGACCTTCATGGCCTTGCCTCAGGCGGGGGCGAGATGCGCCACCGCCGCGGCGACATCCGGGAAGACCTGCAGCACCAGATTGAAATGGCTGACCTGGAACACCTCGGTGACGATGGGGGTGAGCGCAGCCACCACGAGCCGGCCTTGCTGCGCCTTGACCTGCTTGGCGGCCAACAGCAGCACGCGCAGCCCCACACTGCTGATGTAGACAACCCCGGAGAAGTCCAGCACGAGTGGCGAACCCGCCTGGCGGCACTCCACCAGATGCGGGGCCAGTGCCGCCTCGAAGGCCTTGGCCTGCGCATGGTCCAGCCGCCCCCGGACTTCGAGGATGCGCACCGAACCCGATTGGCGGGAAGACAGTTCCAAGAAAACCTCGCAAACGTGAATCAGCGGACAAGTATAGCCACCGCCCCCGGATCGCATACCGGCCATGCAGGCGCTGCTGCGCCGCAATCCCCGTGGCGGGATCCGCATGGCGATATAGTTTCGGTTCGCTCACCACCCACCGGACATCACCATGAAAACCAAAGCTGCAGTCGCCTGGAAAGCCGGCGCCCCCCTGACCATCGAGACCGTGGACCTGGAAGGACCCCGTTTCGGCGAGGTTCTGGTAGAGATCAAGGCCACCGGCATCTGCCATACCGACTACTACACACTGTCCGGCGCCGATCCGGAGGGCCTCTTTCCGGCCATCCTCGGACATGAAGGCGCCGGCATCGTGGTGGACGTCGGGCCTGGCGTGACCGGCCTGCGCAAGGGCGACCATGTCATACCGCTCTATACCCCGGAGTGCCGCCAGTGCAAGTTCTGCCTGTCGCGCAAGACCAACCTGTGCCAGTTGATCCGCGGGACCCAGGGCAAGGGCCTCATGCCCGATGCCAGCAGCCGATTCAGCCTGGACGGGAAACCCGTCCTGCACTACATGGGCACCTCCACCTTCAGCAACTACACCGTGGTGCCCGAGATCGCTCTGGCCAAGATCCGGGATGACGCGCCCTTCGACAAGGTCTGCTACATCGGCTGCGGCGTCACCACCGGCATCGGCGCCGTCCTGTTCACGGCCAAGGTCGAGGCCGGCGCCAATGTGGTGGTGTTCGGCCTGGGCGGCATCGGGCTCAACGTGATCCAGGGCGCACGGATGGTGGGTGCCGACAAGATCATCGGCATCGACCTGAACCCGGCCCGCGAGGCCATGGCCCGCAAGTTCGGCATGACGCACTTCATCAACCCCAAGGAGCTGGAGGCGGCTGGCGGCAATCTGGTCGACCGCATCGTGCAGCTCACCGATGGCGGCGCAGACTACAGTTTCGAGTGCATCGGCAACACCCGGGTGATGCGTCAGGCGCTGGAGTGCACGCACAAGGGATGGGGCCGCAGCATCATCATTGGCGTGGCGGAAGCCGGTGCCGAGATCAGCACGCGTCCGTTTCAACTGGTGACCGGGCGCAAATGGGAGGGGTCTGCCTTCGGCGGTGCGCGCGGACGAACCGATGTGCCCAGGATCGTCGACTGGTACATGGACGGCAAGATCAACATCGACGACCTGATCACCCACACCATGCCGCTGGAGGACATCAACCAGGGATTCGACCTGATGAAGCGCGGGGAATCGATCCGGG
>JBIKTP010000227.1:0-4927 GCA_044348035.1 Burkholderiaceae bacterium | reverse complement strand
ATCTCGTCGATGGCCTGCGCCAGCCCGGTCTCGAACTGTCCCGCCGCGAAGGCCTTCGCCATGCGTTGCACCATCGCCTCCCACTCCTGCGGCCCCACGACGCCATGGATGCCACGGTCCGCGACGAGCTCGATCTCGCGCTCTGCGAGCAGCAGGTAGATCAGAACGCCATTGTTGTGGGCGGTGTCCCAGACGCCCAGTTTGCTGAACATCATCAATGCCCGCTGGCGCGCGAGCACGGGCAGAGGCAGCTTCTGCAGGAAGTGGCGCCACAGGTAGCTGGCGGGCAGGCTGGCCTCCACGAAGATCCGGATCTCGCCACTGTGCTGCTTTTCGCTGGCGGCGACCCGTTGACGCAACCGGTCAAGGGCTTCAGGAGGCAATGTCCTGCGCGAGTCGGACTCGTCGAGCCAGAGGTGCTTGAGCAAAGTCGTCAGCCGTTGGAACATCTGCTGCCTGCCTTACTACCAATTGCCCGAGGCACCGCCGCCGCCGAAGTCGCCGCCGCCGCCAGAGCTGAAACCGCCACCGCCGCCGCCCCAGCTTCCACCGCTGCCGCCGCCCCATCCCCCGCCATGCCCGATCCGGTTGCCGCCAGCGCGCCATGTGCCACTGCGCACCGGGCTGGCAAAACCTGTCACCAGGGCGAACACCAGACCCACCAGTCCCGCCAGTCCGGCCAGTACCGCGCTGTTAGTGAGGAAGAACGCGATTGCGCCAATCCCCGCGCCCGTGGCAAGGGCGCCCAGCTTGCGTCCGAGGATGCTGCGCGCCACACCCGCCGCGATCGGCATCACAAAAACCAGAAAGATCAACAGGTCGAACCACTGGAAATCCGGCGTTCCGATCCCGTGGCCCGCAGCCTCCACTGGAGGAAGTGTTTCTCCGGCAATGCGCGCCGCCAACTGCTCGACCCCTGCCGTCAGCCCTCCGGCATAGTCGCCGCTGAGAAAGCGCGGCGTGATGGCCTCGTTGATGATGCGATTGGCGGCCAGATCCGGTATGGCGCCCTCCAGGGTCTTGGCCACCTCGATGCGCAAGCTACGGTCATTCTTGGCCACGATCAGCAGCACACCGTCGCCGACTTCGCGCCGCCCGATCTTCCAGGTGTTGGCAACCCGGTTGGCGTAGGACGCAATGTCCTCCGGAGCGGTACTGGGAACCACCAGCACCACGACCTGCGCGCCTTTTTGCGCCTCCAGCGCGGCCAGCCGGGTGTCGAGTGCGGCCTTCTGCGCGTCGTCCAGCGTCCCGGTGGTGTCTATCACCCGGGCACTCAGTGCCGGCACCGCCTGCACATCCTGAGCGAAGGCATTGATCGCGCCCAGGCCCAGGACCACCAGCAGCGCCCAACGCAGCAGCCAGCCGACCACCCACCCAGGGATGGTTTGGCGCCCTGACCGGTCCGATGCACCCGCCAGAACCGACCCTTGGGCGGCTTGCATGTCCTACTTCTTGTTGAAGTCCACCGTCGGCGGCGTGGAGATCTGCGCTTCGTTGGTCACGCTGAACGTCGGTTTCGGGCTGTAGCTGAACACCATGGCGGTCAGATTCGTCGGAAAGCTCCGTGCCAGCACGTTGTACTCCTCGATCGTCTTGATGTAGCGCCCGCGCGCCACCGTGATGCGGTTTTCGGTGCCTTCCAGCGTCACGCGCAGATCGGCGAAGCCCTGGTTGGCCTTCAGGTTGGGGTATTGCTCAGACACCACCATCAGCCGGCTCAGGGCACTCCCCAGTTCACCCTGTGCCGCCTGGAACTTCTGGAACGCCTGCGGGTTGTTGAGGGTTTCGGGCGTGACCTGTATGGACGTGGCCTTGGCGCGGGCCTCGATCACCCGGGTGAGGGTTTCCTGCTCGAAGTTCGCTTCCCCCTTGACCGTGGCAACGATGTTGGGCACCAGGTCCGCGCGCCGCTGGTACTGGCTGAGCACCTCGCTCCAGGCTGCCTTGGACTGCTCGTCCATCCGTTGGAAATCGTTGTAGCCGCAGCCTGTGAGGCCCAGGACGGCAATGATGACCAGTAACCAGCGTTTCATGATGACCTCTCGGGATGCGCGCCGTCGCGTGGCGCGTCAGAACAGTAGCATATGTGCGTTGCGCAAGGCGGCTTTTCAAGGCGCCAGATGCCGCATTGCCGGCTCTGGCGCAAAATAGCTGCCAGCCGGCCTCCTGTTGACCACTCCTGCACCATACCCCATGCCCAAAGCCAAAACCCAGGCAGCCCTTGCAGGTGGATCGGCTGACGACATCGAGGCCGCCTTCTACGAGGCACTCCAGACAGGTGACATCGAACTGCTCATGGCCTGCTGGTCTGACGACGACGAGATCGTATGTGTGCATCCGGGTGGCCCGCGCGTGGTCGGCAGCGCAGCCATACGCTCGACGTTCGATGCCATCTTCGCCAACGGCAGCATCCGGGTGTGGCCCGAGCAGGTGCGCCGCATCGAGGCCATGGCCAGCGTGGTGCACAACGTGCTGGAGCGAGTGCAGGTGACCACGGAAACCGGCCCGGCCGAGGCCTTTGTGCTGGCGACGAACGTCTACCACAAGACTGCACAGGGGTGGCGCATGGTCGCGCACCATGCCAGCCCGGGCAGCCAGAACGCGGCGCACGAGATTCACGACACTGCGCAGGTGCTGCATTGATGCACCGCTGCAGGGTCGATGGCCGTGCGCGATGGTGACCATGCCGGAGCTGAGCTACCAGGCGCCGTGGTGGTTGCCGGGCGGCAACCTGCAGACGATCTGGCCGGCGCTTGCCGGGCGGCGGGTCGAGGGCCCGCCGGTCCATTTCCGGCGCGAACGCTGGACGACGCCGGACCAGGATTTCATCGATGTCGACTGGCTTCGGGCGGACGGCCCGCTGTCACAGCCGGCCGGGCTGTCCCCAGCGGTCGTGGAGCAGCCGCTGCTGGTGCTGTTTCACGGCCTGGAAGGCTCGTCTGGCAGCCACTACGCACAGGCCTTCGCCGGCATTGCGCAGGAAAAGGGTGCCGCATTTGCCGTGGCGCATTTCCGGGGCTGCAGCGGCGAACTGAACCTGGGTCCGAGGGCCTACCATTCCGGCGACCACGAGGAGATCGACTGGGTGCTGCGCCGGTTCCGTGCCCTGCACGCCGGGCCGGTGGTGGCGGTCGGGGTGTCACTGGGCGGCAATGCGCTCATGCGCTGGGCGGGGGAAATGGGCAGCAGCGCGGGTGCCGTGGTGCGCGCGGTCGCCTCGGTCTGCGCGCCACTGGACCTGGCCGCCGGTGGCCATGCCATCGGCCGCGGCTTCAACCGCCAGGTCTATACCCGCATGTTCCTGCGGACGATGAAGCCCAAGGCCCTGCGCAAACTCCACCAGCACCCGGGCCTGTTTGACCGCGAGGCCTTGTTGCAGGCGCAGGACCTGTATGCTTTCGACAATGTGTTCACTGCGCCCCTGCACGGCTTCGCCCATACCGATGACTACTGGGCACGCGCCTCCGCCAAGCCGCACTTGCGGGACGTGGCCATCCCGGCTCTGGTCCTCAACGCCCGCAATGACCCGTTCGTGCCCGCCGAAAGTCTGCCGGGCGCGGACCAGGTGTCGCGCTGGGTCCGGTTATGGCAGACCGCAACCGGCGGCCATGTCGGCTTTCCCCAGGGACGGTTTCCCGGCCACGTGCGGGCGATGCCGCAGGCGGTCGGGCAATGGCTGTTCGCGCATGCGGGGTGAATGCGCCGGTTGCGATGGGCGCCCATAATCCGGCCATGGACGACATCGTCAAACAGGCACTGGCCAAGTGGCCCAACGTGCCCCACTGCTACGGGTGGCTCGGGCTGGATGCGCGTGGCAACTGGTATTTGCGCGACAACCAGGCGCAGGCACTGGGCCCATTTGCCAGTGGCAAGCTCGATAGCAAGGGCTCGATGCTGCGCCATGCAAAACTGATCGACTTCATCCAGCGCAACTACGACAGTGACCCCCAGGGCCAGTGGTTCTTTCAGAACGGGCCGCAGCGGGTCTATGTCGAACTCGAGGCCACGCCGTGGATCTGGCGGGTTGCGGGAGACTTCTCTGTGACGTCCCATACCGGGCGGTCCGCCCGCACCCAGCGCTGCGTCGTGGACGAGCGCGGCCATGTGTACCTGGAGACCGACCTGGGTTTTGGCCTGGTGCACACACAGGACATGGAGTCCGCAGCGGATGCGATTGCGTGCGGGCTGTGGGTGCCGGCGGCGATCCCGGTGGCTGAGTTGCCCGGGCGCTTTGAATATGTCAGGCGCCCGCAGGCCCTGGTTGCCGAAGCAGCCGCGCCTGCCGCCTTGGACTGACACCGCCCAGGGCGTTGGCGCACTGGCTGCCAGTTACTTGCTGGCGGCGGCAGCCGGTTCGCTGGCTGCTGCTGCGGGCCCCTTGGGGACCTCGAATTTGGCACCGCTGGCGTTGGCCATATGGACCACGGCGCGGGCGATCTCGAGGTCTTCGAAATCACCACCGCCCTGGGCAGCCATGGCGCCTTTGCCCTTCAAGGCCGAATTGAGCAGGGCCTCGTAACCGGTGGCGATGCGCGCGCCCCAGGCTGCGGTGTCGCCGACTTTCGGTGCGCCGGCCGCGCCCGAACTGTGGCAGGCCGTGCATTGAATCTTGTAGACCTCTTCGCCGTTTTTCAGCTCGCGGTTGGCATCGCGGATCTCGACGGCTCCCACTTTCTGGATGCGCTGTGCAATGGCCTTCTCGGGGTTGCTGGAGCCCGCTGCAGGCTTGTTTCCGGAGACAACAAAATACACCAGGCCGATGATGATGATCACCGGGGCCACAAACGAAAAAAACACCGTGATCAGCAGTTGCTTGGGCGTCTTGATGGGGCCGGTGTGGTCTTCCTCGTGGCTGTTGTCGCTCATGGTGTCCTCAATAGTCGGCTGGCGTGTCGGAATCAGCCGAAGATTATAGCTGTCGACC
>JBIKTP010000226.1:0-4944 GCA_044348035.1 Burkholderiaceae bacterium | reverse complement strand
TTCCTCGGCAATGCGGTCCTCCCAGTAGGTCACCGGGTTGGGCGCGCTGCACAAGCGCCGGTAGACCTCCTCCGGAACTTGCTTGTAGGCACGCACGGTCTTGTCGTCCCAATGCAGGTCGAGCTGGCGCGAGGCGGTGTCGTAGTGGGCCTGGCGGATGCGACTGCTGGGGAAGGTCTTGATGGGCATTTTGCGCCTCGCCAATGCGGTCGATTCAGATGGAATGCCAGCTACAAGGCCTCAAGGCCCTGGACAAACTGTCGGAAACTCATCGATGCATTTCTTCTTGGATCCAGATGCTTCGCGACTTCACGAGCAACTTGTATCTTCGGCAAGCCGCCGTTAAAGTAGCTAGCACTTTTCAGGACTCGCTCCAACGATTCCCAAGTGCCGCCAGAAATCGCGTCGGGATTTCGATATGGTGCCTTTCGGCCGATCGTTTTTGGCACTCTCGGAAATGCAGCACACAAGGCTTCAGGGTCACCAAAAATCCAGGCTTCGAGCTCTTCGACGGCAATTCGATTCAAAACAACAAACTTACCATCCTTGGGCTTGGACTTGGTAGGCAAATCCGCCAACAGCGCTGCGGTTTCCAACTGTCGCTTAAGCGCAGCGCAATCCTCCCTGTCCTCGTCCACCAGCACCACCAATCGATAGTCTGGCGGCATCCATTGACTGTAGGCCTTCAACCGTGAGGGAAGGTTAAACAGGAGATCTTTCTTGCCTTGAAAGACGATGAAGCGCCAGGTCGACCCCGGCGGTAGTAGCTTACCAACGAACCCTTGCAGAAACACTTCTGCGGAAGGCTCCTCAAGCAGAAACTCAATATGCATGTTTCACCGAAGCGGCAACTATCTTCACTGAGACAGACGGTTATCCGCCCCGGAATTTGTCAGTGGATCGCCCACTTCAAAATGGCCTTCCATCCAGAGGTTTCCCAGCAAAGCGCCGTTGTCCACAAACGCCGCAATCCCGTGCATTTCAGAAACTCGGCGGGCCTCCGTGTAACCTTCGATGCTTCTGTAGAGCACCCAGGCCTCTTCCGCCCTCACCGCGTTAAGAAAAAAAGGTGAATGTGTGGTGACCATCAATTGCGCGGAGTTAGCTGCGGCCCGACATTCTTCTGCAAGTTCCGGCAGCAGCCTGGGATGAAGTTGGTTCTCCGGCTCCTCGATGCCGATCAACTGAGGTGGTGCGGGGTCATGCAGGAGCGTCAGGTAGGCCAGCATCTTCAGTGTTCCGTCGGAAGCAAACTTGGCCATCACAGGTCGTTCGAACGGTGCGTCCTTGACTTGAAGCAGCAACCTGCCATCTGGCATGACATCTGCATCCACCTTTTCGAGCCGCGGCACGCGTTGCGCCAGCTTGCGGAGAATCGCTTGGAGTTGCTCAGGATGCTGCTCCTTGAGGTACTGGATGACGTTGGGCAGGTTGTCACCGCTGGAGCTAAGGCGCTCTTGGGGGCCCGCCTCCGGAACACCACGTGTATTGTCCGCAGAGAGGTACGACAGGTACCAGCCGGTGATGAAGCGCCGAAGTGCCCCCACCCGCGGGTGTTTCGCCAGTTGACCCAGCGTGTTGACTGCCAACAAGTCTCGTGAGTCCAATCGCTCGGGCGTGCGGGTATCCTTTTCATCTGGCAGCTCACCCGTGACCACTTCGCCGACTCCGTTGCTGAAATCCAGGAAACGAAATGGCTGCCCGTGGGATCCACGCTTCCAACTCAAGTACTCACGGGCCACATAGGGCCCCTTTGAATCTTCGTCAATTTCAAGGTGAAACGTGATGAGGGGAGTCTTTCTTCTTTCGCGGTACTTGACCTCAAAAATGATCGGCCCATCGACGCCACGCGTGCGCAACTCCCTAAAGCGACCCCTCTTGTCCCAGGCTTTGCGAAGACCTACGCCGAAACACTCAGACAGAAAAGCAAATACATCAAAGATCGTGGACTTTCCGCTGCCGTTCGGTCCGAGCAATACAGTCAATGGCGTCAGGCCTTTCAACTCGACCTGACGCAGGGCACGGTAGTTCTTGACGCTCAGCGCCTCGATGCGAGGAAGATCCAGTTGTTGTGGGGCCATAGCTTCATTCTAGATAGACGGCAAGCTGGGCGCGGCGTACCGCTTGCGCATCCACAAGCTGCTTCAGTTGGCCTAAGCCACCTCCGCCACAAACACCACCGACGCCGGCCGCCCGGTGCGCGGGTGCACCGGCCAGTGCTCGCTGACCAGTTGCAACCCACAGGCGGCAAACAGCGCGCGCCAGCTCTCCAGCGCGCGGAAATACCAGGGGGCCGCATTCACGAAGCGCTGGTTGAAACCGTCCCAGCTGCCCTGGCGCCAGCCATCCTGGTAGGGCATGGCGCCGCAGGCTTCGACCGGGTGCAGGGTCTGCACGATGAAGTGCCCGCCGGGATTCAGCAGCCCGCCCACGGCCCGCAGCAATTGTTCGGTCGACTCCTGGCCGATCAGCGCGAAGTTGCAGCTCACGGTGTCGGCACGCCAGGCCACCCGGCCCCGGGCGATATCTTCGTAGCTGGCCACCGCGAACTCGCCACCCTGCGCATTCGCCGAGGCCACGAGTGCCGGGATCACATCGAGCCCGCGCGCCGCTATGCCGCGCGCCAGCAACCGGCGCACCAGCCAGCCCTCGCCACAACCCACATCGATCACGCTGCCAGGCTGGCTGGCCAGGATGGCCGATTCGATCGCCCGGTTGGTGGCCAGCACCCGGCTGGCGATCTCGTCGTTGCGGACCGCATCCACCCAGGGCGCGGCATTCTGGTGCCAGCAGTCCAGGATGTGCTGCTCATGCTGCGCGGTGGACGTGTCAGACGCCATACACCGCTCCCAGCACACAGGGCCGGCGGGCACCGGTCACCGACGGCAGGTTGCCTGCCAGGCCGTGCACCGTGCGGCGCGCGAAGTTGGCAAACGCGATCGCCTCGACCTGGTCCGGCGCAATGCCGCGGGTGGCCGTGCTGGCCACTGCCCAGGCGGGCAGCGCATGCGCGAGCCGCTCCATGAAGAACCCGTTCTGCGCAGCACCGCCGCACACGAACAACTCGCCGCTGCCGTTGCCCACCGGCCGCACGGCGTCTGCGACCGTCTGCACGGTGAACTCCAGCAAGGTGCGCATCACATCGGCGTCCGCAGCACCCTGGGTGGCGCTGCGCTGCAGGCAGGCCTGCACCCACTCCTGGTGGAACAGCTCGCGCCCGGTGCTCTTGGGGTGCGGCATCCGCAGATAGGGCTCCTGCAGCATGGTCGCGAGCAATGCCTCCAGCACCTGGCCACTGCGTGCCCATTGCCCGTCCTTGTCGTAGCCGGTGCCGGTGCGCGCCTGGCACCAGCCATCCATCAGCACGTTCGCAGGGCCGGTGTCGAAACCGTAGGTCGGCTGCCCGGGCACCAGTGCCGTGATGTTGGCAATGCCGCCCCCGTTGAGCACCACCCGGGTCAGTGTCAGGTGCCGGAACCAGTGGTCGTGGAATGCCGGCGCCAGCGGTGCGCCCTGCCCGCCCAGCGCCATGTCGCGGCGGCGGAAATCGGCCACCACTGGCACGCCCGCGCCCACGGCGACCGTGTTGGGGTCGCCGATCTGCATCGTGAAGCGGTCGTCGCCGAGCGGCAAGTGGAACACGGTCTGGCCATGCACGCCGACCGCGCGCACCTGCGCCGGCTGCAGGCCCGCCTGCGTCAGTGCCGTGCGGATGGCTTCGACATACTTGCGCGCCACGGCCAGGTCCAGCAGGCCAAGCTGCGGCAGCGTCAGTGGCTGCCCGTGGCAGACGGCCTTGATCTCTTCGCGCAGCTGTGCCGTATACGGTGTGTAGACGTGGGCCAGCACCTGCACACCGGCATCGGTGGCCGGCTGTGCCGGGTCGCCCTCGAAACGCGCCAGCACCATGTCCACGCCGTCCAGGCTGGTGCCCGACATCGCGCCGCCAAAAATCTCAGATGCCATGCTGTCGGCCTTTCCCGCGCCAGGCGGAGTTTGTTCGGAAGGGTCAGTCGATGCCGCGCAGGCGCGGGTCCAGGCGGTCCCGCAGCCCGTCGCCCAGCAGGTTGAAGCCGAGCGATGCCAGCAGGATGGCCAGCCCCGAGAACAGGCTCGCCCAGGGCGCCATGAACATGTACTCGCGCCCTTCCGACAACATGCGCCCCAGAGACGGCGCCGGCGGCTGCGCGCCAATGCCCAGGAAGGACAGGCTGGCCTCGAGCAGGATGGCGGTGGACAACGACAGGCTGGCCTGCACCAAAATCACGCTCATCAGGTTGGGCATGATGTGGCGCACGATGATGCGCAGGTCGCCGGCGCCAAAGCTGCGCGCGGCATGCACATAGTCGGAGCTGCGCAGCACGAGTGTCGGCGCGCGCATCAGCCGCGCGAAGATCGGCGCATACACCACGGCAATGGCCACCACGGTGGAAGCGGTGTTGGTGCCCAGGATCGCGATCACGCCGATGGCCAGCAGGATGATGGGGAAGGCGAACAGCACGTCGGCAAACCGCATCACCAGGCGGTCCACCCAGCCCCCCTTGTAGCCGGCCCAGATGCCCAGGCTGCCGCCCAGCACCAGGGCCATCAGCACCGCCGAGAACGCGATGCCCAGCGAGGAGCGGTACCCGTGGATGATGCGCGAGAGCACATCGCGCCCCAGCTTGTCCGTGCCCAGCAGGAATTCGCCGCTGGGGGGCGCCATGCGCGCCTCGACAGCCTGTTCGACCGGGTCATAGGGCGAGATCACATTGGCAAACACCGACACCAGCACCTGGGCCAGCACCAGCGTCAGGGCCAGCATCAGGATCGGGTTGCGCACGAAGTCGCGCCCGACACCCTGCATCCAGCGCCGCAGCATGGCCATCAGACAAGCTCCGTGCTGCGCACTGCGGTGCGAGCTTGCTTGGGGCGGCCCGGCGCGGCGCTCATGCCACCACCCCG
>JBIKTP010000010.1:0-14147 GCA_044348035.1 Burkholderiaceae bacterium | reverse complement strand
CCACGCGGTTGTACTTGGCCGCCAATCCGACCTTTTCCGTGGCCTTGTTGACCACCGGCAGGAACTTGACTCCCAGCGGCTCGCGGGTCTTGTCGGCAAAGAAACCGGTGACCGAGGTGTCGCCCCCGGAGAGTATCTTCTTGGCGTCGGAGACGCTCATGGATTTGACGGCGCCGACCAGAAGATCCTTGGCCATCGGCACCGCTGTTTCGGCAGCCCGGTTCATGGAGACCAGCAGTTCATCCACCCGTTTGCCCTGGCCAAGGGTCTTGAGCAGCCTGGACGCATCTTCCAGGAAACCCGGCATCGGGATCCGGACCTTGTCGTTGCCCAAAAAACCGTCGGTCTTGCCAAGGATGGCGACCGCAGCCAGTGCACCCTTCTCCAGCGCGGCCTTGAGGCCCTGTGAGGCCTCTGCATTGGTCAGGTCGGACAGGGATAGCGCCTGGGCCTGTGCATAGGCCATGGCCAACAATGCGGCGATGGAGCGGCCGCTGGTCGTGGTGAACTGTCTGCGGTCCATGGGAGGATCCTTCGGCATTGGGTCGTCCAGTTTAGTGCATGCCCCCACTGGCCACGGCAACACTATTTCTTGCTGGGCTCCGCATGCGGCGGGACGGTGCGAAGGTAGGCAACCATGGCCGCCAGGTCGGCGGGCGTCAACTGGCTGGTCGTATTGGTGATGACCTCGCTCATGGGCTCGACCACCACATCGCCGTTGGGCGCGGTTCCGGTCGTCAGGTACTCCTTCAGGTCGGAGTCGCTCCATTTTTGAAGGCGGGTGGGCGTCAGGTTCGGGACCTTGCCCTCCGGGATCATGGCGCCGGCCAGCAAGGCTTTTTTGTCGGGACCACCGAGAAAGTTGCGCGGCGTGTGGCATTCGCCACAATGGCCAAGCACATTGACGAGGTAGGCGCCACGCGCCACCGGGTCAGTGGCAGGCGCTGTCGCCAGTGGCGGGCCGGGCTTGAAGAACAGCATCTTCCAGCCTCCCACGAGGAAGCGCAGCTTGTAGGGGAAACCCAGTGCATGCTCCCGGTTGGCACGGTTTGTCGGCGGAATCGAACGGAGGTAGGCCCACAGGTCCTGAATGTCCTTGTCCGACATGCCGGTGAACGAAGGGTAGGGAAAGGCGGGGAAGTAGTGCGAACCGTCCGGACGCTCGCCGCGCCGCAGCGCGCGGGTGAAGTCTGCCTCGCTCCAGTTGCCGATGCCTGTCTGCTTGTCAGGGGTAATATTGGGGCCATAAAAGGTGCCAAAGGGCGTTTCCAGGCCCCGGCCACCGGCGAACGGTGTGGCGCCAGACTTGTTTTCGGTGTGGCATCCCAGACAGCCAGCGGCCTTGGAAATGTACAGACCGTTCTGGACATTGCCCTGGGCCCAGGACGGTACACAGGCCATCAGCGCCAGAAGGGTGGCCAGGAGCAGGCGGGTATGACTGGACAGCGGGGACAGTTTCATGCGATTTCTCTTGAAGCAGCGAGTCAGGATGGACGGGTGACCGGCAATGACATGATGCGCCAAGGTTTGGAGCCCGGTTGACCTGCAGAGTTTCACCCAAAATAGCTTTTGATCTACACCACATTGCCATGACGACAAGCCTGCGGCCCGCTGAGGCCAGTGAACTGCCATCCGTGCGCGAACTCATCCTGGAATACGCCCGCTCGCTGGGTGTCGACCTCTGTTTTCAAGGCCTGGATGCCGAGCTGGCACACCTTCCGGGCGACTATGCGGCACCCCGCGGCATCCTGCTGGTGGCCCATGTCGATGGGCAGCTTGCGGGTTGCTGTGCCATGCGCACACTCGACAACGTCGACTACGCCAACGCCTGCGAGATGAAACGACTGTACGTTCGACCGGCTTTTCGCGGGCTGGGGGTCGGCCGGCTGTTGGCAGAACGCATCATGGATGCCGCACGCCAGGCAGGATACAGCAGCATATTGCTCGATACCCTGAGCGACATGGAAACCGCCCGTGCGCTATACCAGGAGATCGGGTTCGAGGAGATCCCTCCTTACTACCACAACCCGATTGCGGGCGCCCACTACCTCATGGCGAGGCTGTGAGCGCCGCTGGCCTCAGGCCTTGGCCTGGGCCAGCATGGTGCCGGCGTCGCTGACTTCGAACTTGCCGGGAGCTTCGACGTTCAAGGTGGCGACTTTGCCGTCCTTGACAAGCATCGAGTAACGCGTGCTGCGCAAACCCATGCCACGACCGGTCAGGTCGAGCGTCAAGCCGGTGGCCTTGGTGAATGCGGCGTCACCATCACCCAACATGCGCACCTTGCCCGCGGCCTTGAGGTCGCGTGCCCAGGCACCCATCACAAAAGCGTCGTTGACACTGACACACCAGATTTCGTCGACACCAGCGGCGGTGAGCTCACTGAACTTCTCGAGGTAGCCCGGAACATGCTTGGCCGAACAGGTGGGTGTAAATGCGCCAGGCAGTGCAAACAGCGCCACTGTCTTGCCAGCCGCCGCCTTTGCCACCGGCACAGGATTGGGCCCGATGCTGCAGCCATTGCCTTCGACCTCGGAATACTCCATCAGGGTTGCTTCTGGCAGGGTGTCGCCGACTTTGATCATCTCTTGCTCCTGGTTAGTGGGTAAAAAAGGGTTGTTGTTTCTGCCCGGTCTTTGGAGCCATCAGCACCGCGACCCTGCAGAAGAGAAAACGGCCCACATTGTGAGCCGTCTTGCGCCATTGTGCAGCAGATGCACCGCATGGGCCTAAACGGCCGCCGCCTTCTCGATCAACCGGGTGGCAACCCAGTTCTTGGTCTTGGAGATCGGCCGGCTTTCGGTGATCTCGATCACGTCACCCATCTTGTACTCGCCCTTTTCATCATGGGCGTGGTACTTGCTGGACTTGCCCACGATCTTGCCGTAGAGCTCATGCTTGACTCGACGCTCGATCAGCACGGTCACCGTCTTCGCGCGCTTGTCGCTGACAACCTTGCCAATCAGGGTGCGCTTGAGGGATGCCTTTGCTTCGGTCATTTGGACGCTCCTTGCGCAGCCGCGCTCTTCTTCTCGGCCAGTATGGTCTTGGCACGGGCGATGTCACGCCTGGTCGAACGCAGTGTGGCCGTGTTGTTGAGTTGTTGCGTCGCCTTCTGCATGCGCAACCCGAAATGGGCCTTCTGCAATGCCTTCACCTCGGTCTCAAGCCCGGCGATGTCTTTTTGGCGTAGTTCAGTAGTTTTCACAGATATGCTCCGAAAGAGGTTTCGCCTACTGGCCGATCATGCGGGCCACGAATGTGGTGCGCAACGGCAACTTGGCAGCCGCCAGACGGAACGCCTCACGCGCCAGCTCTTCCGGCACCCCGACGATTTCGTAAAGGACCTTGCCCGGCTGGATCTCGGCCACGTAGTATTCGGGATTGCCCTTGCCGTTACCCATGCGGACCTCGGCTGGCTTCTGGGAGATGGGCTTGTCCGGGAAAATCCGGATCCAGATCCGGCCACCGCGCTTGACGTGGCGCGAGATCGCCCGGCGAGCCGATTCGATCTGGCGGGCGGTCAGGCGGCCACGGTCAGTGGATTTGAGGCCGAAATCCCCAAATGCCACGGTACTGCCGCGGGTCGCAAGGCCGGTATTGCGGCCTTTCTGCTCCTTGCGGTACTTTCTGCGAGCTGGTTGCAGCATGTCAATTCTCCGTAATACGCGGCCTCTTACGAGACCTTGGTACCGTCAGCTGCTGCAGCTGGCGCGCTCACCTTGCGGACGCGCTTAACGGCGGTTTTCTGGGCGTCGGCCACCAGGCCAGGGGTGGCCTCTGCCGGCTTGTCGCTGCCGTCGGCGGGTGCCGCGCTGCCACCCATCGGGCGGCGCGCGGGACGGGCAGCCGGTCGGTCAGTGCCAGGGCGTGCATCGCGACGGGGGCCGCGCGGGCGGCGTTCTTCGTCCGAACGCGGCTCTGACGCTGCCGGCAGGTCGTTGCGGCCCAGCGTGTCACCCTTGTAGACCCAGACCTTCACGCCGATCACCCCGTAGGTGGTCTTGGCCTCGGAAGTTCCGTAGTCGATGTCTGCGCGCAGGGTATGAAGCGGCACACGGCCTTCGCGGTACCACTCACACCGGGCGATCTCGATGCCGTTCAGGCGACCGGACGACATGATCTTGATGCCCAGGGCACCCAGACGCATGGCGTTTTGCATCGCCCGCTTCATGGCACGGCGGAACATGATGCGCTTTTCGAGTTGCTGCGTGATGCTGTCAGCGATCAACTTGGCATCGATTTCGGGCTTGCGCACCTCCTCGATGTTGACGGCCACAGGCACACCAAGCTGCTTGCCAAGCTCTCGCTTGAGGTTCTCGATGTCCTCGCCCTTCTTGCCGATCACCACACCCGGACGGGCCGAGAAAATCGTGATGCGGGCGTTCTTGGCGGGGCGCTCGATCAGCACGCGGGAAACGGATGCATTCTTGAGCTTGGCCTTCAGATACTCACGGACCTTGATGTCCTCGGCCAGCATGCCGGCGAAATCACGGTCGTTGGCATACCAGCGCGAAGACCAGTTGCGACTGACGGAGAGCCGAAAGCCGGTGGGGTGGATTTTTTGTCCCATGTTTTCCAGGCCTTTTTCAGTTGCCGACCGTCACGTACACATGGCACGTGGGTTTTCTGATTTGGTTACCACGGCCTTTGGCGCGGGCCGTGAAGCGCTTGAGCGATGCGCCTTGCTCGACGTAGATGGTCTTGACCTTCAACTCGTCGATGTCGGCACCGTCGTTGTGTTCGGCGTTGGCGATGGCGGATTCAAGAACCTTCTTGATGATCACGGCCGCCTTCTTCTGGGTGAACTGCAGGACGTTCAGGGCCTGATCGACCTTCTTGCCGCGGATCAGGTCCGCAACCAGACGGCCCTTGTCCACCGAGAGGCGCACGCCGCGCAGGGATGCTTTAGTTTCCATG
The DNA here is from genome assembly GCA_044348035.1 of Burkholderiaceae bacterium. Lineage (GTDB taxonomy): Bacteria > Pseudomonadota > Gammaproteobacteria > Burkholderiales > Burkholderiaceae_C > CAISIP01. Next base: position 9,227 of record JBIKTP010000010.1, on the reverse strand, counting down.
GTGTTGCCTTACTTTCGCACGACTTTTTTATCAGCCGGGTGGCCCTTGAATGTGCGGGTGAGCGCAAACTCGCCGAGCTTGTGCCCCACCATCTGATCGGTGATGTAGACCGGCACATGCTGCTTGCCGTTGTGCACGGCGATCGTCAGGCCAATGAACTCTGGCAGGATCATGGAACGGCGGGACCAGGTCTTGATAGGCTTCTTGTCCTTGGTGGTCACCGCCTTGTCGGCCTTGGCGGCCAGGTGGTGGTCCACAAACGGACCCTTCTTGAGTGAACGTGTCATTTTTCCTGCCCCTTACTTCTTGCGACGCGACACGATCATGACCTGTGTCCGCTTGTTGTTGCGGGTCCGGTAACCCTTGGTCAGGTTGCCCCATGGATCCACAGGATGACGACCTTCACCCGTCTTGCCTTCACCACCGCCATGGGGGTGGTCGATCGGGTTCATGACCACGCCTCGCACGGTCGGGCGGATGCCCATCCAGCGCTTGACGCCAGCCTTGCCCAGGCGGCGCAGGCTGTGCTCTTCATTGGCGACCTGGCCGATCGTGGCGCGGCAGTCGATATGCACCTTGCGTACTTCACCCGAGCGCATGCGGACCTGGGCATAGGTACCCTCGCGCGCCAGCAGGGTTGCCGAGGTACCGGCAGAACGCACGATCTGTGCGCCCTTGCCAATCTGCAACTCGATGCAATGGATGATCGAACCCACCGGAATGTTCCGGATGGGCAGCGTGTTGCCAACACGGATCGGGGCTTCCGAGCCGTTGAGGATGCTCGCGCCGACTTCCAGGCCGCGGGGGGCAATGATGTAGCGGCGCTCGCCGTCTGCGTAACACACCAGGGCCAGGTGGGCAGAACGGTTCGGGTCGTACTCGATACGCTCGACCTTCGCCGGGATGCCGTCCTTGGCGCGGCGGAAATCCACCACCCGGTAATGGTGCTTGTGTCCACCACCCTTGTGACGGGTCGTGATGTGGCCGTTGTTGTTGCGACCGGCGTGCTGGAACTGCGGTTCGAGCAATGGCGCATAGCCCTCGCCCTTGTACAGATGGTCCCGCGAGATCTTCACCACGCCACGACGGCCTGGCGAGGTCGGTTTCATTTTGATGACAGCCATGGTTACGCAGCCTCCCCACCGAGATTCAGTTCCTGGCCGGGCTTGAGCGTGACGTACGCCTTGCGGATGTTGTCGCGGCGACCGAAGGACTTGCCAAAACGCTTGGCTTTGCCCTTGGTATTGACGACGGCGACACCCTTGACCTCGACCTTGAACATCAGTTCGACCGCCGCCTTGATTTCGGGCTTGGTCGCGTTTTGCAGGACCTTGAAGGTCACCGAGTTGGTTTTCTCGGCGATCATCGTGGCCTTTTCAGAGACGATGGGAGCCACCAGCACCTGCATCAGGCGGCTTTCTTCATACTTCACTGCGCTCATGCGAACATCTCCTTGAGCTTGTCCATCGCGGCACGGGTGACGAGCACCTTGCGGTAGTGGACCAGCGAGACCGGGTCCGCGTAGCGGGGCTCGACCACCAGCACGTTGACCAGGTTGCGCGATGCGAGGTAGAGGTTTTCGTCGACCTCGTCGGCGATCACCATCACGGATTCGAGGTTCATCGCCTTGAAACGTGCGGCCAGCGGCTTGGTCTTGGGGGACTCCACCTTCAGCGAGTCCACCACCGCCAGTCGGCCTTCGCGGGCCAGCTGGGACAGGATGGACGCCATGCCGGCGCGGTACATCTTCTTGTTGATCTTCTGGCCGAAGTTTTCGTCCGGCATGTTCGGGAAGATCCGGCCGCCACCGCGCCACAGTGGCGAAGAGGTCATGCCGGCACGGGCGCGCCCGGTTCCCTTTTGCTTGAACGGCTTCTTGGTCGAATGCTTGACCTGTTCGCGGTCCTTCTGGGCGCGGGTGCCCTGACGTGCGTTGGCCTGGAAGGCCACCACCACCTGGTGCACCAGATCTTCGTTGTAGGCGCGGCCGAAAACGGTTTCGGGCGCATCGAACTTGGCCGTGGCCTGGCCCTGGTCATTGAGGAGTTCGAGCTGCATCAGTTCGCCCCTTTCTTGTCTTCGGCCTTCGCCTTGACCGCCGGACGCACCGTCACGAAACCGCCAGCAGAACCAGGCACCGCACCCTTGATGAGCAGCAACTGCCGGGCTTCGTCGATGCGGATGACATCGAGGTTCTGGGTGGTCACGGTGACATCACCCATGTGGCCCGTCATGCGCTTGCCGGGAAACACGCGACCCGGGTCCTGCGCCATGCCGATCGAGCCCGGCACGTTGTGCGAACGGCTGTTGCCGTGCGAGGCGCGCTGGGAGCTCATGTTGTGGCGCTTGATGGTTCCCGCGTAACCCTTGCCGATGGAGGTGCCCTGCACGTCGACTTTCTGGCCGACGGAGAACAGATCGCTGACGGGCAACGTGGATCCAGCCGCATATTTGGCAGCTGCATCCGGCGTGACGCGGAATTCCTGGATGATTTCACCAGCTTCGACACCTGCCTTTGCAAGGTGCCCGGCTGCGGGCTTGGTCACGCGCGAGGCCTTGCGCGAACCGAACGTCACCTGAAGGGCGACATAGCCATCGTTCTCTTGGGTTTTGACCTGGGTCACACGGTTGTTCGACACATCCACCACCGTGACAGGAACAGCGTCCCCATCATCGGTGAACAGGCGCATCATGCCCACCTTGCGGCCCAGCAACCCCAGGGAGTTGCTAAGACTCATGTTTTTCTCCGTAACTCCCACCGTTGCAACTGCAATTGGTTGCAACGTTTTTGCGTGGGAGACTGTTGATAAAACTCGCGCGCCCAATCCATTTGAAGGCGCGTCGAGCTCTCCAGTATATGCCGGGAGGGTTTGGCAGGCAAGCGAAAAATCGCTGCCCATCCGCCGCCGCCGGCATGCACCTCACCTGCAATTACTGCAGCTTGATCTCCACGTCGACGCCGGCAGGCAGATCGAGCTTCATCAGGGCGTCGACCGTCTTGTCCGTGGGGTCGACGATGTCCATCAGGCGCTGGTGCGTGCGGATTTCAAGCTGGTCGCGGCTGGTCTTGTTCACGTGCGGCGAGCGCAGGATGTCAAAACGCTTCATGCGCGTAGGCAGGGGCACAGGGCCCTTGACGATCGCGCCGGTGCGCTTGGCAGTGTCGACGATTTCAGCGGCAGACTGGTCGATCAGCTTGTAATCGAACGCCTTCAGGCGAATGCGGATCTTTTGCTTGGTAGCCATGGCAATTCCTTGTGGGGGTCAGAATCAGGCAATGATCTTGGCAACCACACCGGCGCCAACCGTCTTGCCGCCTTCGCGGATCGCGAAACGCAGGCCTTCTTCCATGGCGATCGGGTTGATCAGCTTCACCGTGATCGACACGTTGTCGCCAGGCATCACCATCTCCTTGCCCTCGGGCAGCTCGATCGCACCCGTCACGTCCGTCGTGCGGAAGTAGAACTGCGGGCGGTAGTTGTTGAAGAACGGCGTGTGACGCCCGCCCTCGTCCTTGGACAGCACATAGATCTCGCCCGTGAAGTGCGTGTGCGGCTTGATCGAACCCGGCTTGCACAGCACCTGGCCACGCTCCACGTCCTCGCGCTTCGTGCCGCGCAGCAAGATGCCCACGTTGTCGCCCGCCTGACCCTGGTCGAGCAGCTTGCGGAACATCTCCACACCCGTGCAGGTCGTCTTCTGCGTGGCCTTGATGCCCACAATCTCGATTTCCTCGCCCACCTTGATGATCCCGCGCTCCACCCGGCCCGTCACCACCGTGCCCCGGCCAGAGATCGAGAACACATCTTCCACAGGCATCAGGAACGCGCCGTCAATCGCGCGCTCGGGCGTGGGAATGTAGGTGTCCAGCGCGTCGGCCAGCCTGAAAATCGCCTGCTCACCCAGCTCGCCCTTGTCCCCTTCCATGGCCAGCTTGGCCGAACCGTGGATGATCGGCGTCTTGTCGCCCGGAAATTCGTACTTGTCCAGCAGCTCGCGCACCTCCATCTCGACGAGCTCGAGCAACTCGGCGTCGTCCACCATGTCGCACTTGTTCAGGAACACGATGATGTAGGGAACACCCACCTGGCGCGCCAGCAGGATGTGCTCGCGGGTCTGGGGCATCGGGCCGTCAGCCGCAGAACACACCAGGATCGCGCCATCCATCTGGGCAGCACCCGTGATCATGTTCTTCACATAGTCGGCGTGGCCCGGGCAGTCCACGTGGGCATAGTGCCGGTTGGCCGTCTCGTACTCGACGTGCGCCGTGTTGATCGTGATGCCGCGCGCCTTCTCTTCCGGGGCCGCATCGATCTGGTCGTAGGCCTTGGCTTCACCGCCAAACTTGGCCGCCAGGATCGTCGTGATCGCCGCCGTCAGCGTCGTCTTGCCGTGGTCCACGTGACCAATCGTGCCCACGTTCACGTGCGGCTTGGTGCGTGCGAATTTCTCTTTTCCCATTTTCTCAATCTCCAAAGAACAGTGTCAGTGATTACGGTTTAATGTTTCCGGCCTGGCCTGGTTCCAGCTCGCACTGATACGAGAGGGGCAAGGGTCGAAGACAGGGTCCGGGCCGGCGGCGCAAGACGTTCACCGCCCTGCGCTGCGCACCCGGGTAACTGGTGCTTACTTGGCTCGCGCAGCCATGATGGCTTCGGACACGTTGCGCGGAGCCTCGCTGTAGTGCTTGAATTCCATCGTGTAGGTGGCCCGGCCCTGCGACATCGAGCGCAGCGTCGTGGAATACCCGAACATCTCGGACAGCGGCACTTCCGCCTTGATCGCCTTGCCGCCGCCGACCATGTCGTCCATGCCCTGCACCATGCCACGACGCGACGCGAGGTCGCCCATCACGTTGCCGGCGTAGTCTTCCGGGGTCTCGACCTCGACAGCCATCATGGGCTCCAGGATCACGGGGCCGGCCTTGCGGCAGCCTTCCTTGAAACCGAAGATGGCAGCCATCTTGAAGGCGTTTTCGTTCGAGTCCACATCGTGGTAGGAACCGAAGTGCAGCGTCACCTTGACGTCCACCACCGGATAACCGGCCAGCACGCCCGTGTTCAGTGCCTCGACAACGCCCTTCTCGACCGCAGGGATGTACTCGCGAGGCACCACACCACCCTTGATGGCGTCCACGAACTCGAAACCCTTGCCGGCTTCGTTGGGCTCGATCTTCAGAACGACATGGCCATACTGGCCCTTGCCACCGGACTGGCGCACGAACTTGCCTTCGGAGTCTTCGACGATCTTGCGGATGGTTTCGCGATAGGCCACCTGCGGCTTGCCGACGTTTGCCTCTACACCGAACTCGCGCTTCATGCGGTCCACGATGATTTCGAGATGCAGTTCACCCATGCCGGCGATCAGCGTCTGGCCAGACTCTTCGTCGGTCTTCACGCGGAAGGACGGATCTTCCTGGGCCAGGCGTTGCAGGGCGATGCCCATCTTTTCCTGGTCGGCCTTGGTCTTGGGCTCCACCGCCTGGGTGATCACCGGCTCCGGGAACACCATGCGCTCGAGCAACACGATGGCCGAAGGATCACACAGGGTTTCGCCCGTCGTCACATCCTTCAGGCCCACGCAGGCGGCAATGTCACCGGCCCGGATCTCGCTCACTTCCTCGCGGTTGTTGGCGTGCATCTGCACGATCCGGCCGATACGCTCTTTCTTGCCACGGATCGGGTTGTAGACACTGTCGCCCTTTTGCAGGACACCGGAGTACACCCGCACGAAGGTCAGCTGGCCCACGAAGGGGTCGGTCATGAGCTTGAATGCCAGCGCAGAGAACTTCTCGCCGTCATCCGCCCTGCGGGTGACAGGCGCTTCGTCTTCATCCGTGCCCGAGACCGGCGGAATGTCCACCGGCGAGGGCATGAAGTCGATCACGGCGTCCAGCATGCGCTGCACACCCTTGTTCTTGAATGCCGTGCCACACAGCATGGGCTGGATTTCGCTTGCGATGGTACGCGTGCGGATGCCCAGCTTGATTTCAGCCTCGGTCAGAACCCCCTCTTCGAGGTACTTGTTCATGAGTTCTTCCGAACTCTCGGCAGCAGCTTCTACCATCTTCTCGCGCCACTCATTGGCAGTGGCAAGCAGCTCCGCCGGAATCTCGCGGTATTCGAACTTCATACCCTGGGTTGCCTCGTCCCAGATGATGGCCTTCATCTTGATGAGGTCCACCACACCGGTGAAGTTCTCTTCGGCGCCGATGGGGATCACGATGGGGACCGGATTGGCCTTGAGACGCAGACGCATCTGGTCGTAGACCTTGAAGAAGTTCGCGCCGGTGCGGTCCATCTTGTTCACGAATGCCAGGCGTGGCACCTTGTACTTGTTGGCCTGCCGCCACACCGTCTCCGACTGGGGCTGCACGCCACCGACGGCGCAATAGACCATGCAGGCGCCGTCGAGCACGCGCATGGAACGCTCCACCTCGATGGTGAAGTCCACGTGGCCAGGGGTGTCGATGATGTTGATGCGATGCTCCAGCATGGAGGTGTCCATGCCTTTCCAGAAGCAGGTAGTGGCAGCCGACGTGATGGTGATCCCGCGCTCCTGCTCCTGCTCCATCCAGTCCATGGTGGCAGCACCATCGTGCACTTCGCCGATCTTGTGGTTCACACCGGTGTAGAAGAGGATGCGCTCGGTCGTGGTGGTCTTGCCGGCGTCGATGTGCGCCGAGATGCCGATGTTGCGATAACGTTCGATGGGGGTAACGCGAGCCATGATCAATCCTTAGTTGCTCGAAAAATTCAAATTGCCGACTTGCGGTGCCATGTCAATGGCATTCAGATCAGCGGCACGACCTGCAGGGCATCCGACCCTGCACACACGCAGGGCCCCCGGCTCCTGGATCTGCTTGCGGCAGCCACAGCGTCCATCCGGATGGGCGCTGCACCAGCCTCGAACCGGCACCTGGGCCGGTCGTCAGAAGCGGAAATGGGAGAACGCCTTGTTGGCCTCGGCCATGCGGTGCACTTCATCACGTTTCTTCATCGCACCGCCGCGGCCTTCAGTAGCCTCCATCAACTCGTTGGCGAGCCGCAAGGCCATGGACTTTTCGCCACGCTTGCGCGCTGCCTCCTTGATCCAGCGCATCGACAAGGCCAGACGGCGCACCGGGCGAACTTCGACAGGCACCTGGTAGTTGGCACCCCCCACCCGCCGGGATTTCACCTCCACCATGGGCTTGACATTGTTGATGGCCATGGTGAAGGCCTCGACCGGGTCCTTGCCCGGGTTTTTCTTCTCGATTTGCTCCAGCGCACCGTAGATGATGCGCTCGGCGACAGCCTTCTTGCCGCCTTCCATGATCACGTTCATGAACTTGGACAGCTCGACATTGCCGAACTTCGGATCAGGCAGGATTTCACGCTTGGGAACTTCGCGACGACGTGGCATGTTTCACCTCATAGACTTCAGCTGGCGGCCTTTGGGACCACCCAGGGATCAACAAGACCCCCGCTTACTTGACCCACCCGGACGATTCCGGGCTTCGGGCCATCCGCCCCGGCAGCGGCACGGACCACTGCGGGACACTGCGCGGACAACCCCGACCGGAAGGACTCCGGGCCAGGCCTGCCGCTGAAAAAATCAGGCCTTCTTCGGGCGCTTAGCGCCGTACTTGGAGCGGGACTGCTTGCGATCCTTGACGCCCTGCAGATCAAGGGAGCCGCGCACGATGTGGTAACGCACACCCGGCAGATCCTTGACCCGGCCGCCGCGCACCAGCACCACAGAATGCTCCTGCAGGTTGTGGCCTTCACCGCCGATATACGAGATCACCTCAAAGCCGTTGGTCAACCGGACTTTGGCCACCTTGCGCAGCGCCGAGTTCGGCTTCTTGGGGGTCGTCGTGTAAACGCGGGTGCAGACACCCCGGCGCTGGGGCGAATTCTGCATCGCCGGGCTCTTGGACTTGATCGTCTCGACTTCGCGCCCTTGACGCACTAGCTGGTTGATGGTTGGCACAAAAGCCTCCTAAAGACCGGACGCCCTGGGCGCCTGGAAGTAACACTCCGACGCACTGCATGGGCGCAGGATGAATACCGTTGGTTGGACAAACAGAAACACAAACCCGTTCGGCAAATTCCGAAAAGCTTTCGAGTATATCAGCGGGTTTTGGCCTCCGCAAGACAAACCCGGGGGCAAACCGGATGATGAGCCCCTTGGACTGCCAACCGTCGGCAGGGGTGGCGAGCAGGCCAGGCCGCAGGGCTGCTCACTTGATCCACAGGCGAATCGCATCCCAGGCCCGTCCCAACGGCCCGGCCTGGGGCACTTCCTCCAGAGCGACCAAGGGGAAGTCCGACAGGGGCTGATCACCAACCATCACCCGCAGTGTCCCGACGGACTGCCCCTTGGCGAATGGCGCCACCAGGGGCTCGGGGCGCTCGATGCTTGTCTTGATCCGGGTCGCGCTACCCGCCGGCACCGCCACAACCACCATTTCCGGGCGTCCGAGCTTGAGCGTGGGCGCGGCGCCCTTCCAGACAGCCGGACTGGCCACCGGCTGGTTGGCATCGAAGAGCTTGACCGCCTCGTACGCCGTGAACCCCCAGTTGAGCAGTTTCTGGGACTCGTTCGCCCGCGTGTTCTCGCTGGCGGCACCGAGCACGATGGACAGAAGCCGGCGTCCCCCGGCTGCCTGTGGCGAGCCCGCAGCTGCGCCCGGCACCACCAGGTTCGGGAAGTTGCGGCGCGCTGTCGCGACCATGCAATAACCCGCCGCATCGGTGAAGCCGGTCTTCAGGCCATCGACCGAGGGGTCGCGAAACAGCAACAGGTTGCGATTGCTGTCATTGGAAGCCGGCGTGCCCTCATAGCGGTACTTCCTGATCGCGTAGATCGTGACGTACTCCGGAAAATCGCGCATCAGCCGGGTCGCCAGAATGCTCAGGTCGCGCGCGGTGGTGGTATGCCCGGGCTGCGTGAGGCCCTCCGGGTTCTTGTAGGTGGTTGCCGTCATGCCCAGCGCCTTGGCCTGGGCATTCATCAGGTCGACAAAGCGTTCGACGGTTCCACCCACTCCCTCGGCAAGCGCCACCGTCGCATCGTTGCCAGACTGCACGATCATGCCCTTGATCAGGTCCTCCACCGGCACCTGCATCTTGGGGTCGATGAACATCCGCGAACCACCCATCTTCCACGCGCGCTCGCTCACCGGCAGCGCCTGCCGTAGGCCAATCTTGCGGGTGCGCAGGCCGTCAAATACCAGGTAGGCG